>JBGQCE010000260.1:0-5633 GCA_041495185.1 Bradyrhizobium sp. | reverse complement strand
TGAACGGTCCCGAGGCCGTTCAGATAGACCGGGAAGTCGGTCTTCACGACGGGCGCGACGGTTACGGGAATGGCGGCCACTTGCGCCGGCGCACCTGACTTCTGCGCGCTCTCGCCCTTGGCTGCTGCGTCAGGTCGGTGAAATCGCTGCCAGCCGAAGTAACTCAGCAGAACGACGGCTGAAATCAGCAGTAGCCAACGGATCGTCCGCGAATTGGTCATCTCGACTCATGGGCTCAAAAACAGGCAATGGACCTTCAAAACGGTTCCCGGTGGCCCAAGATGTAATATGCATGCACTTGATGTGTAAACACACTATAATTTGAAATTCCTAAACAATTGGAAAGCTTTGGGACCCGCTGCAGCTCATCTCTTTCGATCTGAAACGCCAACTGGTTGCACAACTTTGCGCGACTCCATTGCGACCGATGTGCTGCAGGACAGCCTGAGGCGTTGACCGATCGGTGATCCCTGATGTTATACTGTCACAATGCACGTGATAGGATAGGCTTCCGGGCATTGCGTTGAAGGCGCATATCGGCATGAAGTGGTTCCGATCGAACATCAAACACGGCTCGCGGCTCGCGCTTTTGGCGCTGGCGGTTCAGTTTGTGTTTGCATTCGGACATTTCCACGGGGTCGCCGCGCAGGCGGCGCCGGCGATTCAATCCGGTCCGGCGCAGTCCGTATCTTCCTACGCCGATCGTCTTTCCGCACCCGGCACGATCAGCCAGTCCACTCAGCAGCAGCCGGCCTCCGATCACGATTCGGATCAACAGACCAATGACGCTTGCGCGATCTGCGCCGTTATCGCATTGGCGAACACGTTGCTGTTTGCGCCGCCGCCGCTGTTGTTGCTGCCGCAAGCCGTCGAATTTTTGTACCTCGCCACCGACGCCGAGTTCGTCTATCTGAACTCCGCCCGCGTCGCTTTTCAGCCTCGCGCTCCTCCCGTCTCCTGACCTCGATCGTTTGATGCTACCTGAGCGATCGCCGCGTTTTCCGTGGCCGATCCATCGGGTGAATTGAAATTGGTCCGTCGGACATCGGCGGCAAGCGCTTTCCGAATTCGTTGACGACGAATCTGACGGCGCCTTATCGGGATCGGGACAATGTCAGTACTCGCGAAATCAATGTTGGCCGCCTCTGGAGTAGCTTCGCTCATGCTCTGCAGCGGCGCGGCCCTGTCGCAGACGTCGGCCCCTGCGGGAAATGGCGTTACTGCGCTTCCGCAGATCGAGGTCATAGCGCCGCGGCGTGCGCAACCGCCGCGCCGCCCCCGGACACGCGTGACCACAGGGGAACGTCGCGAAATACCTGCCGCGCCAACGCAGACCGAGGCGCAAGTGGTTGCAGGCAAGAATGAAAAATTCGACGAGGCCCGCCACAACATCGTCGCGCCCATCGGCGCTAACTCGTATCAGATCGGCCACCAGGCCATCGAAGCGCTCCCGCAAGGCAGCAATACGACGCTCGACAAGGTGCTGTTGCAGATTCCGGGCGTATCGCAGGATTCAGCCGCGAGCGGCGAACTGCATGTGCGCAACGAGCACGGCAATCTTCAATATCGCATCAACGGCATCATGCTGCCCGACGGCGTCGGCGGCTTCGGGCAAATTCTCGACACCGGCATCGTCGGCAGCCTCGCCCTGCTGACCGGTGCGCTGCCGGCGCAGTACGGCTTGCGCACGGCGGGCGTGCTGGACATCCAGACCAAGGCGGACGCCTTCAACAACAGCGGCAGCGTCAGCGTTTATGGCGGCAGCCACGGAACGATCACGCCGAGTTTCGAATATGGCGGCACGGTCGGGCAAACCCAGTATTTCGTGTCCGGACGGTTTTTGCAGAATAATCTGGGGATAGAGAATCCCACACCGTCCAATGAAGCGATCCACGACCGCACGTCGCAGGAAAAGGGATTTCTCTATCTTTCGACGGTGCTCGATCCGACCAGCCGCCTGACCTTCATGAGCGGCGTGTCGAACAATGCGTATCAGATTCCCAACAATCCGGGACAGCCGTCGAACTTCACGGCTTTTGGGGTTTCCACTTTCGATTCGTCACTGCTCAATGAACGGCAGAAAGAGTTCAATCAGTTCAACGTACTTGCCTACCAGAAATCGGCCGATGCTATCGACTACCAGCTTTCCTATTTCAACCGCTACAGCCAGTTGCACTTCTTTCCTGACCCAATCGGAGATCTGGTCTTCAACGGCGTGTCGTCGGACGTCTACCGTCAGAGCTTCGTCAATGGTATTCAGGAAGATACCGCCTGGCGCATCGGCTACGCCCACACCCTGCGGTTTGGATTTGGCGTGAGCGCGGAGCGCACCTTGGTCAACAATGCGTCGGTGGTGTTGCCGCTCGATGCCCTGAGCAATCCGGTCGATGCACCATTCTCCGTGTTCGATTCAAGCGCCAAGACCGGCTGGCTGTTCAGCTCCTATCTTCAGGACGAATGGAAGATCGCCAGCAGTCTGACCCTGAACGCAGGATTGCGGTTCGACCAGATGTATCAGTATGTCGATGCCAACCAGCTCAGCCCGCGCATCAGCCTGACCTGGAAGCCGTACGACGGAACTACTTTCCACGCCGGCTATGCGCGAAACTTCACGCCGCCGCCGCAGGTGATCGCTGCGCCGACCAATCTCGCGCTGGTTACGCCCCCCACCGCCCCCGCCAACACGCAAACTCCCGAGGTACCGCTCAACAGTCCCGTGCTGCCGGAACGGTCTCATGTGTTCGATGTCGGCGTCGTTCAGAAGATCTATCCCGTACCCGGCCTCGAAGTCGGCGTCGACGCCTACTACAAGATCGCGCGCGACCTGCTCGACGATGGCCAGTTCGGCGCGGCCTATGTGCTGAACGGCTTCAATTACGACCGAGGAGAGAATATCGGCCTCGAGCTCAAATCGACTTACACCAACGGCAATTTCCGCGCCTGGGGTAACGTTGCCTGGGCGAAGCAGATCGCGACCAACATCGTATCGAACCAGTTTCTGTTCGGCGCTGACGAACTGGCCTATATCGCCACCCACTATATCTATACCGACCATGCCCAAGTCCTGACTGCGTCGGCCGGCGCCTCCTATCTGTGGAATGGCACGCGCTTCAGCGCCTCGATGATTTACGGCAGCGGGCTTCGCTCCGGCTTTGCCAATACCGATCACCTGCCGTCGTACACCCAAGTCAACCTCGGACTATCGCGCGAATATCTGTTCCCGGGCTGGACCAAGCCGACCACGCTGCGCTTCGACGTCGTGAACCTGTTCGACAAGATCTACGAGATCAGGGATGGTTCCGGCATTGGCGTGTTCGCGCCGCAGTTTGGGCCGCGCCGCGGCTTTTTTGTCGGCATCTCACAAAAGATATAAATGACCGAAATCATGCGCTACAATCTGTTCCACCACAGGCACTGGACCCAACTATGAATACCTTGTCTCGAGCGACCTATGCTGTGATGTCGGCGCTGGTGATGCTGTCGCTGGCGTCGCCGTTAGCAGCGCAGCAGCAACTGCCAACGAGCCCGGCGCAGGCGCCATCGGCGGCTGCTCAGCCCGTTCCTGCGCCCGCGGCCTCCGACGCGACCGCGACACCCGGCGATGCCGGCGGCAAGTCGCTGAAACCAGTGGCCGTGACATTGCGCGAGTTGTCGCCATGGTCGATGTTCCTGTCGGCAGATATCCTGGTCAAGGCTGTGATGATCGGACTGGCCCTCGCTTCGCTGGCGACATGGACCATCTTCATCGCAAAAATGATCGAGCTGTCGGTCGTCCAGCGCAAGTTGCGCGCGGCCCTCGGCAAGATCGGCGAAGCACGCTCGCTGGCGGAGGCGCAGTTTGCGCTCGGCGCCAGGGACGGCGTGTTGTCATCGCTGCTGGCTGCCGCGATGCGCGAGGCGCGGGCCTCGGCGGGGATTTCCAGCGACGCCGGCATCAAGGAACGCGCGGCATCGAGCTTTGCCGAGATCGTGCGCACCGAGGCGCGCCGGATCCGGATCGGCATGGGACTGCTGGCGACCATCGGTGCGACGTCGCCCTTCGTCGGGCTGTTCGGCACGGTGTGGGGCATCATGAACAGCTTTATCGGTATCTCGAAATCGCAGACGACCAACCTTGCCGTGGTAGCACCGGGCATCGCCGAGGCGCTGCTCGCCACCGCGTTCGGTCTCGCCGCGGCGATCCCGGCCGTCATCATCTACAATCATTTCACGCGGGTGACGAAGGGTTACCTCGAACTGGTCGGCCGATCCTCGGGGGCGGCAGCGCGATTGCTTTCGCGCGATCTCGATCGCACCCATGTCAGTTCTCCTGGCAGCGCGCAAGCGCGCGCGGCGGAGTAGGCGATGAGCGTTTCGTTCGCAGACACCGACTTCGACGACGACGCCGATTTCGCGGAAACGCATGAGATCAACGTCACGCCCTTCATCGACGTCATTCTCGTCTTGCTGATTATCTTCATGGTGGCGGCGCCGCTGTCGACCGTCGATCTTCCGATCGATTTGCCGTCGTCGACTGCGACCCCGCAGAAGAAGCCGGACAAGCCGACCTATGTCAGCATCAAGCCCGATCTCGCGCTGGCGATCGGAGAAACCCCGGTCAAGCGGGTTGACCTCGTTCGTTCGCTCGATGCAATGGCAGATAGCAACAAGGATAGCTTTATCTTCCTGCGCGCCGATCGCGCCGTGCCCTATGGCGAGCTGATGGACGTGCTGGAAATGTTGCGTAGTGGAGGCTACCCGAAGATCAAGCTGGTGACGCTCGAAGCAATTCCGGCGCCTTCAGTATCTGAAAATCCAAAACCCTGAGCGGCTAAATCGAGATGTCCGGCTTCGACACCGAACAAAAACCTTCGCGGAGGCTGTGGATTCTCGCAGGCGTCGGCGCGCTCGCGTTGCATATCGGCGGGGCTGCGCTGGCGGTGGCGCATCTGCGGACCGACGATCCCGATGACTCCCTCGGCGCGCCGGCGATCGAGATCGGACTGGAGATGATGTCGCCGCGTCTTGAGGCGACCGATCTGCCGCCCGGTCCGGACACGGATGCTGCCGTCGCTTCGCCCGCGATTGCCGAGCAGAAGGCCGAGCTGAAGGAGACGGAGCTGCCGAAGGACGTGTCCACCGAGGCCGACAATCCGGATCGGGTGGTGACGCCGAACGATTCCAGCAAACCCAGGGAAGACGATACCAAGATCGCCGCGGTGCAAACCTTGGCCTCAACGGAGTCGGTAGCGGTTGAGGCAACCGCGACACCTGGCTCCGAGACGATCCCGCAAGGGCCGCGCTCGGTCGCACCCGCGTCAGGTACCGGAGAAAGCGCGCGGCGGATGCGTGCGACCTGGCAGAAGCAGCTGATCGCTCATCTGGACAAGCATAAGCGTTATCCGGCGGAGCGCTCGCAGAAGAGCGCCGAGATCCTCGTCAGCTTTGCGCTGGACCGGATGGGACATGTTCTCTCGGCCGGCATTGTCAAGGGATCGGGCGACGCGGCGTTCGACCAGGCGGCGCTGGCGATGGTGCGAAGATCCGATCCGGTGCCGCAGCCTCCGCCCGGTGTCGCCGACGAGGGATTGCAGTTCACCTTGCCGGTGATCTTCAAGGTCAGGGGCCGAAGCTGAAGTTTTGGTGTGGCTGCG
>JBGQCE010000259.1:0-5649 GCA_041495185.1 Bradyrhizobium sp. | reverse complement strand
CTGGTGATCTGCAACGCCGCCAAGGATGCTTATGACTTCCTCGGCCATCCCGAAGGCGAACTTGCGATCGCGCAAGCCGTCATCTATCTCGCCACCGCGCCGAAATCGAACGCCGCCTACAAGGCATTTGGAGCTGCGATGCGCGCGGCGAAAGAGGGCGGCTCGCTGCTGCCGCCGAAGCACATCCTGAACTCGCCGACCAAATTGATGAAGTCCGAAGGCTATGGCGGCGGTTACGAATACGATCACGACGCGCCGGACGCCTTCTCCGGACAGGACTATTTCCCGGAAGTGATGGGACGCCAGACCTTCTACGATCCGCCTGACCGTGGATTCGAGCGCGAGATTCGCAGGCGGCTGGACTACTGGGCCAGGCTGCGCCGGGAGCGGGGACCGAAATAGTCTCGAAAGTCGCTATTTGCCCATCCTGACAAAGTCGAGAATCTCATTGGTCAGGCGCGTGTCCGCGGTGTTGATCGAATACACCTCCGACATATGACTGTGCTGCGGCAGCGTGAAGCTGCGGACGCAGCCATGCTCGCTTTTGCAGAGGCTGTCTTTCAGGAGGTTGAACTGTCCTGTAAATGGCGGCGGATTAAGTTCGGCCGTTGTGATCATGAAGGGCGTCTTTGTCTTCAGCAGGCCGTTGAAAGACGATCGTTCCTGATAGGTTGCAGGATCCGTCCCAAAATACGCATTTGTCTCCTTGGACGGCGGCACGCTGGTCATATCGTAGAGAGCGGACATGATAATGGCGCCCGCCAGTCCGCTGCCCTTTGGTCCCCAAAATTCCGGGTGCGCCAGATAGGTTGCGACATGGATCGCGCCCGCCGAGTGGCCCATCAGGTAGACGCGGGCCGGCTCTCCGCCGCGCGAAGCGATGTTGTCCGCCACCCAGCGTACGGCGGCGGACAAGTCCTCCGCGCCCGCGGGCCACGGCGATTGCGGGGCGAGCCGGTAGGTCACGTTGACGCCAACAAAACCGTTCTTGACCGCCCACAGCATGATGTTGTCGTAGAACGGACTGCCGTTCGGTCCGCGCTTGTTGCCCGCGGTGAAGCCGCCGCCATGGACAAAGATCAGCACCGGCCGGGTCGGCGAAGCGGTCTCCGGCATGAAGACATCGAGCAGGTTACGATCGGCAGTGCCATATTTGAGGTCCCGCTCGGTCTTGACGCCCTGATAGGGTTCTTTTTCCTGCAACGGCGCATAGAGCGCGGCCGTCTTCGGCGGGTCGATGACCTGGCCGAGCTCCTGAAGCTTCCAGGCGATCTCCTCCGGCATCGGGCTCCCCTCAGCCCATGCCGCGGTTACAAATATGGCCGCAAGAACGGCCCAAGCCGATTTCGGTAACGCCATCTGGATGCTCCCCTTGCTTTCTTGGTCTTTTGCCTAACATGGCCGATCCCGTAGCGAATTTATACTGATTTCGCCGTGACGATCCGCTGCTTTTGCGCTACCCAACGGCTCAGTTTGGAGCCGCAGCAATCATGAGCCGTCGCGTCAAGAGACCCCTGGCGAAACGCACAGCAGGCGACCGTCCGAAGGGTGCGCGCCCCTATCGCGGTTCGCAGGCCGAGCGGTCGCAGACGCGCCGTCCGGGCGGCAAGCCGCCGGCGCGCTTTCCCGCGCCTCGCGCCGAGAGACGGGCGCCTTTCGTGCCGGAGCCTGAGAAGGTTGTCGCCGAGCCGCCGCCGCTGCCCACGAAAGTGCAGACTGTTGTGGTGACGGCGGATGAGAACAACATGCGCGTCGACCGCTTTCTCGAGGCGCGCTTCCCCGGCCTGTCATTCTCCCATATCCAGCGCATCGTCCGCAAAGGCGAGCTGCGGGTGAACGGCAAGCGCGCCGACAGCAAGGACCGGCTGGAGGAGGGGCAAAGCGTTCGCATTCCGCCGCTGAGGCTCGACGCGCCCAAGGTGGCGGGCCACCTCTCGGAAGCGGCGGCGAAGACGCTCCAAGCCCTCAAGGAGATGATCCTCTATGAGGATGCCGACGTCATGGTGCTGAACAAGCCTGCGGGGTTGGCGGTGCAGGGCGGTTCCGGCATCACGCGGCATATCGATCAGATGCTGGAAGTGATGCGTGATGCGAAGGGGCAGAAGCCGCGGCTGGTTCACCGGCTCGACAAGGAGACGGCGGGCTGCCTGCTGATTGCGAAAACGCGCTTCGCTGCGACCGCGCTGACCGGATCGTTCCGCCATCGTTCGGCGCGCAAGATCTACTGGGCGCTGGTGGCGGGTGTGCCGAAGCCGAAGCAGGGCCGTATCTCGACCTATCTCGCCAAGGAGGAGGGTGAGGAGGACACCATCATGCGGATCGCGGCGCATGGCGACGAGGGCGCGAGCCACGCCGTGACCTATTATGCCGTGGTGGAGACGTCGGCGCAGAAGCTTGCATGGGTCTCGTTGAAGCCGGTCACCGGGCGGACCCACCAGTTGCGCGCGCATATGGCGCATATCGGTCACGCCATCATCGGCGACCCCAAATATTTCAACAAGGAAAACTGGGAACTGCCGGGCGGCATGCAGAAGCGCTTGCATCTATTGGCGCGCCGGATCGTCATACCGCATCCGCGCGGCGGGTTCATCGATGCGACCGCGCCGCTGCCGCCGCATATGCTGCAATCGTGGAACCTGCTGGGGCTCGAGGCCGACAGGTTCGATCCGATCGAGAACGCGCCGGAAGAATAATTTAGCTTGCGGCGCGCCTCGGGGATCACGACATGTCCTCCATGAAGAATTTATCGATCCCCATCTGCGCGGTTGTTGCGGCGCTGGTCGCCGGGGATGCGGCATTCGCGCAGGTGGTGATTCCACCGGGCTGGTCGCAATTCAATCCGCCGCCGCCTCCACCCCCGCCGCCGCCCAAAATCGAGCCGCCGGTGGTGCCGCAGATGGATGCGCCGTTGCGGCAGAACTACCAGCCGGCGCCACGCCCTTCTTTCAGCGACCGGATCAGCAGATGTCTCGATGAAGGTGCCGCCAACGGGCTCGGTCCGAACGAGCGCGCGGCGTATTCGCGGTCCTGCGCCAACAGATAATTTGCGCGTATTCTAATCGCAAAACCGGTTCCCACTTTTGCGGAATACGCGCCGATGATCGGGGCTTCCCTTAGTTCCGGTATTGGACGAGGAACATGCGCAGTGAATCGTGCGGGCTCTCGACGTCCGAAATCACCCAGCCGTCGGGACCTCTGACGAGAATGAAATTCAGCGTGACCGCACGGCCATTGTTGTCAAAGGCGACCGCGACATAGGTCTTGTCGAATTGCTTGCGAAGGATGGAGATCGAGACCGCACCGATCTTCCACGTCGCGCTCTGCACCAGAAAGTCGTAAGGCTGGCTCTTCAGAGAGATCCATGCCTCGCGCAAGCCCGGATCGAAGAACTGGCGGGCGGTGGCGGAATCGCGCGGTAGCCCGCTCGAGAGATCGGACGACCTGTCGCCGTAATGGGCGTAGACATTCCTGACCAGCGATTCCGGCGAGCGAAATCCAGCCTCCGCGGTCGGGAGGCCGAGGCCGGCCAGCAGAACCAGAAGCGCTCCGAGGACTTTTGCCATCGCCATCAGCTTTATTTGCATCCAACCATATCGTACTCTTGCGCCGAAAAACTATCACTGACGCCGGAAGCCGAAAACCGCATGCGTGAATTATTCGATGAAGTGGCCGGGCAATCTCCGCTCGATCCGGAGGAGGCGGTGCGGCGCACGACGCGCGGGCCGCGCCGCAAGCGCTTTTACGCCAAAGCCGGCGTCGTCGAGGGGAGGGGCAGCTTTGCGATTGTGCTCGATGACAAGCCGGTTCGCACACCCTCCGGCCGTCCCCTGGTTGCGCCTGTCAGGGAGATCGCCAACGCCATGGCCGCGGAATGGGATGCGCAGCAGGAGTTCATCGATCCCGTGACGATGCCAATGACCCGCTTCGCCAACAGCGTGGTCGATGCCGTGGTCGACCGTGTTGATGCCGTCACCGAGGACGTCGTAAAATATTTTGGCTCCGATCTCCTGTTCTATCGCGCCGGCCATCCGGAGGCCCTGGTCGCGCGGGAGGCAGCACTTTGGGACCCCCTGTTGTTCTGGGCAGCCGATGCGCTCGGAGCCCATTTTATTCTGGCCGAAGGAATCGTGCATGTCCGCCAGCCCGATTCTGCGATTGCGGCAGCGCGTGCGGCGTTGCCAGGGGATCCCTGGTCGATCGCGGCCCTGCACGTGGTGACGACGTTGACGGGCTCGGCGCTGCTCGCCCTTGCGCTGGTGCGCGGCGTGCTCGATTCGGATCAGGTCTGGGCCGCCGCCCATGTCGATGAGGACTGGAACATCGAAAAATGGGGGGAGGATGAAGAGGTCGCGGCGCGGCGCGCGGCGCGATTGATCGATTTCCGGGCCACCGCTGATATCATCAAGGCGCTGAATTCTTAAGCGCTTGATCCGCCAAGGCTGTGCTTAAATCAGACTCCGCCCGGCGCGACGTAGCAGTACACAAAGTCGCTCGCGCTCAGGAAAATGATCCCGTGACCGGTCGGATTCGACTGATCGTATTTCAGCTTATGGTTCGGAACGACAATCCTTGTTCCGATATCGATATGTTTGCGGCGTAGCGGCGCGTCGGGCCTGGGGTCGGTAATAATGGCGACATATCTGTCGCCATCGACTTCATACGAATCCGCCCAATAAGCGTCAGCTTCACCGCAGCACGAAACGGCAGGATTGTCGGGCTGCATCAGGGCTTGATACCATTCGCGTATTACCGCATTTACCGATTCCCATTGCCCTGTGTCGCGGGCGTCAGCCACGCTCATCAAGCAACCGAATGCTGCACCAAGGACGAGGCGTTTCATGCCGCACTCCCAAGTTTTCCAGCCAGCTTATTGAAAGCAATGTTCGTGCCGCGAATCAGCTCCGTATGATAGTCTGAGTTGCAATTTTGGCATGAGTGCGGCGCATCAATTCTTTGGGAGTTTGCGCGCCGTAATGGTTTGCGCTTTTGCCTTGGGCACGCGCAGTAACTTCAAGACGAAGCGATTCCCGTCGCGAGGCGCGCCAGCCGGAATCGCTGAGCATGGATTTTATCAATGACCGTTATCAAGTCGGGCGATCTTGTGGTGCTGAAGTCCGGCGGCCCGACGATGACTGTGGATACGGTCAATACCGATATCTTTGATGACAACAAAATTACCGGCGTACTCTGCGTCTGGTTTGTCGGAGAGAAACTTGAGCGCGTGCGGTTCGATCACCGGGCTATCGAGCGAGTTCAGGTGCAAAAAACCTCGCCGGGAAAAAACGACGTGCGTTTGGAGGAAGCCACGGGCGATTACAAGATAGTTCTCGATGAGATGGCAGCAGCAATGAACATCCCGGCGGGTCCAGAGCGGGATGCTTCAAAGGCAGTCGGCAAACAGCCGAAGCCTGCGCCGTCCCCCAAGCGCAAGGCCGCCGCCTTACCCGTCGCGAACGGCGTTGACGCTATTCCCTGATCTTGCGGCAGGCGCCGGAACCGGTGGTCCCGCCTGAACGCGGGGCTCATCTGCCATTGCCGGCACCCGTGCCGGCTCTTAACGGCGCTTAACAGGTCATAATATTAACGAGAGGTTTACGACGCTTGCGCTAGCTTTCACGGCTCAGCGAGTGCGTTATATGTCGATCTCCG
>JBGQCE010000258.1:0-5650 GCA_041495185.1 Bradyrhizobium sp. | reverse complement strand
TCACCGGTATCGTCGAGCCCGTTATCGCTGAGGATTTTCGAGGCCGGATGGCCCTTCGGCACATCGAACACCGCGGTGACCTGCCCCTGCTCGACGCCGTGACGGACAAGGCCCGCGTCGCCGCGCCCGCCGAGCGCCAGCGCGAATGCATCGAGGAGGATGGATTTGCCCGCACCGGTTTCGCCGGTCAGCACCGCGAGGCCGCGGGAAAACTCGATATCCAGCCGTTCGATCAGGACGATGTCACGGATCGACAGACGCGCCAGCATGAAAGATCAATTCCTAGCCGAGACCCAGTTTCTTGAAGGCCCTGGAAATGTAGGAACCCTGATTCTCGCTCGGCTCGAGACCGCCGGACTTTACAAGATTATAGGCGTCCTTGTACCAGCGGCTGTCAGGAAAATTGTGTCCAAGTACGGCGGCAGCGGTTTGCGCTTCGCCGACGATGCCGATCGCCATATAGGCCTCGGTGAGCCGGGCCAGCGCCTCCTCGACATGCCGCGTGGTCTGGTACTGGGTGACCACGGTCTTGAAACGGTTGATCGCAGCGGTGTAGTCGCGTTTTTGCATGTAATAGCGGCCGACATTCATTTCGCGGCCCGCGAGCTGGTCGCGCGCGCCTTCGAGCTTGGCCTTCGCGCTGATGGCATATTCCGAGGTCGGATATTTGCGGATCACCTCTCCAAGCGCGGCGATGGCCTTCTCGGTCCGGCCCTGATCGCGGGAAATGTCCGGAATCTGGTCGTAGTGCGAGGCCGCAATCAGATATTGCGCATAAGCCGCGTCGGGACTTCCCGGGTGCAGGGTAACGTAACGGGTCGCAGCTCCAATGCAGCTGTCGTAGTCGCCGGAATTGTAGAAGGCATAGGCCGACATCAGCAGCGACTTGCGCGCCCAGTCGGAATAAGGATGCTGGCGGTCGACTTCCTCGAATTTCTTCGACGCAGCCTTCGGATCCTTCCTCTGATTCATCAGGAACAAGCCCTCATTGTAGAGCTTGTCGGCGGGCTCCTCGACGAAGGTGTCGTCCTTGGCCAGAAACTTGTCCCATATCGCGCCGGTGCCGCACCCGCTTAAGGGAACCGCCAGCACAGCCAGACCCGCGGCCAGACGCAACTGCCGGCCAAACCGGTGGAGACCCGCGCCAGCCGATATCTTGCGTAGTTCGAGCCTCATACGCTGTGCCGACATAGAATTAAGACCTGACGCCTTTGATGCGGTGCCGCCGCGCGCTCTTGAGCGTGCTCATGGACGCAATGATTGCCGTGCCCGTGGCGCCATGCCATGCAACCGGGGCCTGTTTAGCCGAAAAAAGTCCGTTAACCAACCGGATACGCAGGCAATTCGCCCGGATTAAGGCGGTCAGAGCCGGTCGCTGCCGATCATGGTTACTTTGGTAAAGGGAGGGTCAGGACGCGCGCGACAACGCTCGGAAAGCGTCCAACGCGGGCGTCTGGAGGGTCAGGACATTTCGAAGGCGAAAGTCAGGAAACGTCGGGGCTATACGCCGGGGCGATCATGCCGCCCACCATTCCACTGCCAACCTCGGCGTGACCGCGCGAGCGGCGGGCCGCTTCGGCCTCGATTACCCGCCAGGCGCTGCGATCGGCCATCAAGGCCGTGAGCACCGCGTGGTTGAGCTTGTGGCCGCCGCGCACCGACCGATAGGCGCCAAGCAGAGGCAGACCGGCGAGAGCGAGATCGCCGATCACGTCGAGCACCTTGTGGCGGGCGCATTCGTCGGTGTAGCGCAGGCCTTCGGTGTTGAGCAGACGGGTTTCGTCGAACACCACCGAATTCTCGAACGAGGCGCCGAGCGCAAAACCGGCGCTCCAGAGCCGCGCGACATCGTTCATGCATCCGAAGGTCCGGGCGCGGGAAATCTCGCGGCGGAACCGTTCGGAGCTGAGATCGAACACATAGTTCTGGCGGCCGATCACGGGATTGGCGAAGTCAATTTCGACCTCGGCGCGGAAGCCCGCGGAATATGGCCGCAATTCGCCGAACGAATCGCCCATCGCGACCTGCACCGGCTTCAGCACCTGGATGAAGCGGCGCGACGCGGATTGTGCGACGATACCGGCCTGATCGATCGCCGCAACGAAAGCGGCAGCGCTGCCATCCATGATCGGAACTTCCGGACCGTCGACTTCGATCATGGCGTTATCGACGCCCATGCCGCGCAGCGCGGCAAGCACATGTTCTGCGGTGGAGACGAGCGGACCCTCGCGGTCGCCAAGGACCGTCGCGAATTCGGTTGATATCACCGATTCGGCTGACGCCTGAACCTCACGGTCGCTGCCATCCAGGCCGGTGCGGACAAAAATAAAACCCGCATCGACAGGTGCAGGTCCGAGGGTCAAATTGACGGGTAAACCAGAATGAACGCCGACGCCCGTCACGGTGGCTTGCGACCGAAGCGTTGTTTGCCGGCTAAACTTCATTCAAAAACCGCCCACTACCGACTTACTTAAAGTTCAGAACGACCCGATTGCGCGTGTCGACTCGTGCTTCAAGTTCCCCAAGTCACGGCAGACAATAGTCACTGCCCCAAAGCGCGCCAACTCACGCTTTTTTACCGATTGTTACCCCATCTCTGCCGTATTCACGCCAAAGCTTGACCAAATTACACCTCGATCGGAGGGGTTTTCGGCCCTGCCATCTCATCACGAAATGAATAATTAATCATTTAATATCAGTTGCTTGGCGAAGCCCCCACGGCCCGACCGGGCTGAAAAGCAAAGGCCCCGGCTGTTGAAGCCGGGACCTTTTTCGTCGTCAGAATTGTACCAAACTTCAGTTCGACTGCCGGCGCAGGAAAGCCGGGATATCCAAATGATCGTCGCCCTGTGGCGCTGCCGCAACAGGCGCCGGACGGCCATGTGCGTCCAGTCCCTGAGGCGCGGGCCGGCGGGCATATTCCGATACCGGCTCATTGGAGGCGATTTGCTGCGCGACCGAACGCTGGGGCTTGCGCTCCGGCAGCGGTGGCATCGACATGGCCGGACCCGAGGCGCGGGCCGCGATCGGCGGTTCGGTCTCTTCGTCGCGACGGCCGAGGCCGACATTGGCGAGACGCTGCAGCAGCGACATCCGGGTCTTTTGCGGATGCTCCTCCTCGACCTCCCCGCGGGCCTGCCGGATTTCGTTCTGCGCAGGCATCGGCAGGTCTTCGAATTTCGGCATCCTTGGGGTGCGAACGGGCGGGCGTTCTGCGGCTTGCGGGATGAAGGTCTCGGGCGTCGCGGGCTCATGGACCTCGACGCGTGCGACTTCGTGATCCGGGAACAGCGACGGCTTCTGCGCGATCGGCCGAACCGTGACATCGCCGTAGGACGCAGGCTGCAACGGCGCCGATACGGCCTGCTGCGGGGCCTCCGGAGCGACCGCCGCTGCGATCGCCGCGAGCGCCGCGCGTTCGACGCTGCTTGAGCTGCGCTGCGGCGCGGCGACGGGAGCCGCCTGCGCCGGCGCCTCCAGCTTCTGGGCGCGTTCGGCAAGGCGAGCATTGTCGGCGCGCAGCCGCGCCGTCAGATCGGCCAACCGATTTTCCGGCGTGGTGGCCGAAGCCACCGCGTTGGTCGCGGTCGCAGCCGGCGCCGTTGCGTTGCGCGAGATCAGCGCCTGTTCGATGCCGGTGGCAACGACGGAGACGCGGATGATGCCATCGAGGCTCTCGTCGAAGGTGGCGCCGACGATGATATTGGCGTCCTGATCGACTTCCTCGCGGATCCGGGTTGCGGCTTCGTCGACCTCGAACAGCGTCAGATCCCTGCCGCCGGTGATCGAGATCAGGAGGCCGCGCGCGCCCTTCATCGAGGAATCGTCGATCAGCGGATTGGCGATCGCGGCCTCGGCCGCGGTCAATGCGCGCTTATCGCCGGAGGCTTCGCCGGTGCCCATCATCGCCTTGCCCATCTCCTTCATCACCGCGCGCACGTCGGCGAAGTCGAGATTGATCAGGCCTTCCTTGACCATCAAATCGGTGATGCAGGCGACGCCCGAATAGAGCACCTGGTCGGCCATCGCGAAGGCGTCGGCGAAGGTGGTCTTTTCGTTGGCGACCCGGAACAGGTTCTGGTTCGGGATGATCAACAGCGTGTCGACCACCTTCTGCAGTTCGACGATGCCGGCTTCCGCGAAGCGCATGCGGCGCTGGCCCTCGAAGTGGAACGGCTTGGTCACCACCCCGACGGTGAGGATGCCGAGTTCGCGCGCGACTTTGGCGATCACGGGCCCCGCTCCGGTGCCGGTGCCACCGCCCATGCCGGCGGTGACGAACACCATGTGCGCGCCGGTGAGATGATCGCGGATCTCGTCGATCACCTCTTCGGCGGCGGCACGGCCGACTTCCGGCTGCGAGCCGGCGCCGAGACCCTCGGTCACCTGCGTGCCCATCTGGATGATGCGCTCGGCTTTCGACGTCGTGAGCGCCTGCGCGTCGGTATTGGCGACGACGAAGTCGACGCCTTGCAGACCGGCCGCGATCATGTTGTTGACCGCATTGCCGCCGGCACCGCCGACGCCGAACACGGTAATCCGCGGCTTCATCTCGCGAATGTCGGGAATCTTCAGATTGATCGTCATGTTTGCCTCTTTGATGCACGGGCAGCAGGCTGATGCCCGCACGCCGTCGAAGGAGACCGGTCCGCCGCCGGTCCCATCGTGGTTTCGTTGTTGTGGGTCAGAAGCTTTCGCGCAGCCATCGTCCGACCCGTGCCATGTAACCGCCCGTTCCTGTCATCAATTGCCGCGTTCGCCGCGGTTCGAAGTGTTCAAGATGTGCCGCCTGCGGATAAACCAGCAGGCCCGCCGCCACGGCGAATGCCGGACCCTTGGCCGCTTCCGGCAAGCCGGCTAACCCGAGCGGACGCCCGATACGCACCGGCCTTTGCAAGATGCGCGCGGCCAGATCGGCGATGCCGGCCAACTGGCTGGCGCCGCCGGTGAGCACCACGCGCGCGCGCGGCTCGGCCGCGAACGGCGAAGCCTTGAGCCGGTCGCGCACCATTTCCAGGATTTCCTCGACCCGCGGCTTGATGATGCGCACGAGGGCCGCGCGCGCGACGAATTGCGGCGGCTCGCGCTCATCATTTCCGACCGGAGGTACGGTGATCATGTCGCGTTCATCCGATCCACCCGTCAAAACACTGCCATAAATCGCTTTGATTCGCTCAGCATCCGCAATCCGGCTGTTCAGGCCGCGGGCGATATCCATGGTGATGTGGTGGCCGCCAAGCGCGAAACCGTCGGAATGCACGAATTTTCCGCCGGAAAATACCGCCAGGGTGGTGGTTCCGGCCCCCAGATCGATGGTGGCAGCGCCCAAATCGGCTTCATCGTCCGCGAGCACGGCCAGGCCGGCCATGTAGGGGGAGGCGACCATGGCCTCGATCGCCAGATGGCTACGCTCGACCGCCAGCATCAAATTGCGCACGGTGGCCACGTCGGCGGTGACCATGTGCATGTCGACGCCGAAGCGGTGGCCGAGCATGCCGCGCGGCTCGCGGATGCCGGTGACGGCGTCCAGCGCATAACCGATGGGCAGCGAATGCAGCACGGCGCGAGCGTCGCGTACCGAATGGCGGCTGGCCGCCGCCAGCACGCGGCCGATATCGCCATCGGTCACCGCCCCGCCGGCCAGTTCGAT
>JBGQCE010000257.1:0-5697 GCA_041495185.1 Bradyrhizobium sp. | reverse complement strand
CGGTCACCGCGACCTGCTCGCCATGATGCGGGCGACCTATGCGGTGCTGGCGGCTACGCTGATGACGCTGGCGCTGACGGGCTATTTGAGCCCGCTCTATGTCTTCATCATCGTGGCGATCATGGGCCTGGTCCGGCCGTCGGATCTTGGCGTGCGCGGCGCGCTGGTCGCCACCATCATGCCGCATGATCAATTGATCGGTGCCATCAGCATTTCGCGAACGACCATGGATACCGCACGGATCGCGGGCGCGCTGAGCGGCGCCGGATTGTTCGCAGCCCTCGGCATGGGGCCCGCCTATATGGCGATCGTCGGCCTCTATATCGTCAGTACGCTGCTTACCCTTTGCGTTGTGGCGCCGGCGAAACCGCACCCCATCGATGAGGTGGCCGACAGCGCGCTGCGGCGCTCGCCGATGCGCGACCTGAAGGAGGGCGTGGCCTATGTCTGGACCACGCCGCGGATGAGGGCCGCGATCTGGATCGCGTTCCTCGCCAACCTGACCGGCTATCCCCTGTCGAACGGATTGCTGCCCTATATCGCCCGCGAGATCTACGGCACCGACCAGACCGGGCTCGGATATCTGTCGGCAAGTTTCGCGGTCGGTTCACTGGTTGGCTCTATTCTGCTGAGCCTGATCGGCGGCATCCGGGTTGCCCGGCTCATGATCGCCTCGGCGGTCATGTGGTACGCAACGCTTCTGGTGTTCGTGCAGATGCAAACGATGCCGACGGCGATTGCCTGCCTGATGCTGGCAGGCTTCTCGCAAAGCCTGTGCATGATATCGATCGCGGTGATCCTGATGCGCACCGCGAGCGAGCATTTCCGCGGCCGGGTGATGGGCGTGCGCATGCTCGCGATCTACAGCCTGCCACTCGGCCTGCTGGCGGCCGGCAGCCTGATCGGCGAGATCGGTTTTGCCGCGACCGGTACGTTTTATGCAGTCGCGGGTCTGGCGCTGATGCTGGCGATCGTGCTGCACTGGCGCGCGGATCTATGGCATCTGCACGCACCGGCGAACGCGAAGTGAAGGCTTGGGATTCTTACCTCGCTTTGAGCTTTGCGTTTGGCGCCTGGCCGACATAGGTTTGACCAACAACAGGATTGGCAATGCAGAGGGAATGCCATGTCAAAGACGAAAGTCCGATTGAGGTGACGATGCACTTACGCACATTGCTTGGCAGCCATCCCGGCACGGCGGCGCTGAAGGATGGATCGATCAAGTCCGATTTGGTCGCGTTCGATTTCGCGGAGTATTCGCCGACCAACCGGGGTTTCAAGCCGATGGTGCGCGAAGGGGCTTTCGATGTCGCGGAGATGGCCATTGTCACCTATCTGATGGCGAAGAGTTTCGGCAAGCCGATGGTGTTGCTGCCGAGCGTGGTGGTGGCGCGGTTTCAGCATGCACACGCGCTCTATAATGCCAAGTTGGGCACTCTGACGCCTCGTGATCTGAACAACAAGCGCGTCGGTATCCGCTCCTTCACCACCACGACCGGCGCGTGGCTGCGCGGCATTCTCGCCAATGATTACGGCGTCGACCTTAATTCGATCGACTGGGTCACGTTCGAGGACGCGCATGTCGCCGAATTTCGCGACACCACCGCACGGGCGCCGCAGGGCAAAGAGATCGTCCAGATGCTGCTCGATGGCGAACTCGATGCGGTGCTCGGTGAGAAGGTCGATCGGCCCGGCCTGAAGCCGCTGTTTCCGGATGCCGCGGCGGAAGAGAAATCCTGGTTTGCCAAGCACAAGGTGGTGCCGATCAACCATATGGTGGTGGTAAGTGAAGCGCTGTCCAACAACCACCCGGAAGCCGTGCGGGAAGTTTTCCGGTTGCTGCAACAGAGCGCGGCGCTCGCGCCGGCCGCTTCGCCCCGGTTTAGCTCGGACGAAATGCGCCGTTCGCTCGAATTGATCATCAAATATACCGCGCAGCAGGGGCTCATTCCCCGTGCCTTCGCGGTGGACGAGCTGTTCGACGACCTGACGCGAACGCTGCTTTAGAGGCGGAAGCCATGCCGCGGCTTGATAAAAAATCTGGCTGGGGAACTAGGATTCGAACCTAGACAAACAGAGTCAGAGTCTGTTGTGCTACCGTTACACCATTCCCCAATAAATACT
This sequence comes from Bradyrhizobium sp., assembly GCA_041495185.1. Lineage (GTDB taxonomy): Bacteria > Pseudomonadota > Alphaproteobacteria > Rhizobiales > Xanthobacteraceae > Bradyrhizobium. The sequence goes on along the minus strand of JBGQCE010000257.1, from coordinate 3,573 downwards.
GAATAATTTCAGCTACTTAATAGACAGTCTTGATGTTCTTGTGGGAGATCAAGCCAAGCCTTCGCGAAGCGTGCGCCGTTCTACTCGCTCCGTCCCGCCCTTGGCAAGCGCGCGGCGATGCTGTTCGTGACAAGGGCCGCGGCAAGTCAGCGGTTACGAGCGGCGCGGCTAGCGTGGCAGTCAGGGCAGTCAGCGCATGAGCCTCTATTTCGAAGAGCTGGATTTTCGCCCGACGCCAATGGGCGTTCTCAGCCTGCGGCGGCGAAGGCATCTCACCTCCGGCGCCGACATCTACGAAATCAAACTCGGTGACGAGTTTTTGATGTCGAGCGCCTTCACCGTCGCCGAGATCGCGCTGGCGCGGCTCGGATTGGCAGCGCTCGCGCGGGCCGATCTTGACGTCGTCGTTGGCGGCCTCGGGCTTGGCTACACCGCGATGGCCGTGCTCGAAAATCCGGCCGTGCGATCATTGATCGTGGTCGACGCGCTGGCCGAGGTCATCGAATGGCACCAGCAGGGCTTGCTTCCGCTCGGCAAGCAACTGACCGGCGATCGGCGCTGCCGCTTCGTCAATGGCGACTTCTTCGCGATGTCGCATTCCGCTGATGGATTCGATACCCGTGCGCCCGGCCGCCGCTTCGATGCGGTTCTGGTGGACATCGACCACTCCCCCAGAGATCTGCTGCATCCGCGCCACGCCGCGCTGTACACGCCGGAAGGACTTAAAAAGCTCGCCGGACATCTCAACCCCGGCGGCGTCTTTGCACTTTGGTCGAATGACCCTCCGGACGACGAATTTGGAAGCGTACTGGCCGGCGTCTTCGCAACGTCTGCGGCGCATGTCGTGACCTTCGACAACCCGCTCCAGCATCGCGACGCAAGCAACACCGTCTACATCGGGGTCAAGGCCGATCGGCCTATCCCGAAGGCAAATATCCAGGCGGTGCCCTCAGCCGATTGACAGCCTTGCCGCTGAGCACGCGCGGCCGGCGGCCCAACTTGCCCCTGTGAACCGGGCATGCAATGCTGAGCGTGCCAAGAAACAAGGGGAGCGGCGGGCGGCGATGCCCCGCGCATTCCCCAAGCCTTAGAGCCTGGCATCGGGTGGCACCTCTCGGAGACTTCAACATGAGATTCAACCATATCCTCGGGCTGCTTTGCGCCGCCTCGATTTCCGTTGTCCTGGCGGGCAACGCTTCTGCACAGGATAAGACCATCAAGATCGGCGCAATATTTCCATTGAGTGGCAACGCCGCGAGCGCCGGCGTCCATGCCAAGGCCGCGATCGAGACCGCGATGGATATCATCAACAACGCGCATCCGGAGCTCGGCAATTTCCCGCTGGCAAAGAACGCCGGGCTCGCGGGGCTTGGCGGCGCCAAGGTCGATGTGGTTTTCGCCGACAACCAGGGTAGCCCGGCGACCGGACAGAACCAGGCACTGCGGCTGATTACGGAAGAGAAGGTGGTTGCGCTCACCGGCGCCTATCAGTCGGGCATCACGCTGACCGTGAGTGCGATTACCGAAAAATATGGAATTCCTTTCGTCAACGGCGAGTCGGTTGCCGCCAACCTGACCGAGCGCGGCTTCAAATGGTTCTTCCGCGTCACGCCTATCGCCTCCGACTTCGCCAAGATCTATTACGACTTTCTCAAGGACATGAAGGCTGCGGGCGCGAAGACCGACAGCGTTGCAATGGTTCATGACAACACCGAATACGGCACCTCGGTCGCGAGTGTGATCACCAGCGTGTTCAAGGAGCAGGGGCAGAACGCCCCGATCGATATTGCCTACGCGGCCAATGCAACCGACGTGCAGAGCCAGGTGCTGCAGCTCAAGGAAAAAAGGCCCGACGTCGTGATCATGATCACCTACACTTCGGATGCGATCCTGTTTTCCAAGACAATGCAGGCGCTCGACTACAAACCCCCAATGCTGCTTGCCGACGATGCCGGATATTCCGATCCGTCCTTCATCAAGGCGGTTGGCAAGATTTCGGTTGGCGCGTTCAATCGTTCGTCGTGGAGCGTCGGCCCTCCCGGTTCTCCGACGGCCCTGATTGCCGAGATGTATAAAAAGAAGAGCGGTGACGAGATGGATGACACCGCTGCGCGCCAGATGCAGGGCTTTTTCGTCCTGATGGAAGCGATTGATCGCGCGGGATCGACCGACCCGGCCAAGATCCAGGCCGCGCTGAAGGCCACCGACCTGAAGCCGGATCAACTGATGATGGGTTACAAAGGCGTCAAGTTCGACGACAAGGGCCAGAACGTGCTCGCCGCCGGCGTCATCATTCAATTGCAGGACGGCGAAAACTATGTCGCCGTCTGGCCGAAGGCCAGCGCCCAGAAAACGCCCATCATGCCCTACAAAGGCTGGTGACATCTAGAGGGCGGGGCGCTAGTCCCGCCCTCGGAACATTTGTCGCATCGCAATCCCCTTAAGATTTAACCCGCAAGATTTACCGCCGGCATGTCCATTATCCTCATTCAGGTGATTGTCGGCGGCCTTCTGCTGGGTGCTATCTACGCGCTGTTTTCCTCAGGCCTGACGCTGGTCTGGGGCATGATGAACATCGTCAACTTCGCCCATGGCGATTTTGTCATGCTCGGCATGTATGTGGCGTTCGTGGTCTGGACGCTGTTCGGCGCGGGTCCGTTGCTGGGCGCTCCTCTCGCAGCCCTGGTGCTCGCGACCCTTGGGGTCATCGTCTACTTCGGACTGATCCGTGCGATCATGAAGGGGCCGATGCTGGCCCAAATTCTCGGCACCTTCGGGCTCGCGCTGCTGTTGCGCTATTCGGTATTCTGGTGGTTCGGCGCAAATTTCCTGACGTTGCCGGAAAATATTGTCGGCGGCACCTTCGATATATTGGGCCTGCGAATCCAGGCGTCGCGGCTGCTGGCTGGCGTGGTCGCATTGCTGGTGACGCTTGGCCTGCATCTTCTGCTGACGCGCACCTCGCTCGGCTCGAAGATGCTCGCGGTCGCCGAGGACTCCACCGCGGCGCAGCTGATGGGCATCCGCCCTGACACCATGCAGGCAATTGCCTGGGCGATCGCCGCGGGAGCCACAGGTCTTGCTGGTGCATTGATCGCGACATTCTTCTACATCGTGCCGACCGTCGGCGAAACCTTGGGGATCGTTGCATTCGTCACGGTGTCGCTGGGTGGCTTCGGCAGCGTGCCTGGCGCGCTGATGGCGGGACTTCTGATCGGGGTCATTGAATCCCTGTCGGCCTACCTGATCGGCGCCGTCTACAAGGACATCGTCGTGTATTCCTTGTTCCTCTCTTTCCTCTGGTTCCGGCCGCAGGGCCTGATGGGGAAGGTGTGATGCGGCGCTTTCTGTGGCCCTCGGTGGTGCTGGCGCTCGTTGTCGCATATCCCTTGTTGTTCTCGACGCCGTTTCAACAGCGGCTCGGCGCGCTGGTGCTGCTCTATGCGATCGCGGCATCGGCCTGGAACATCGTCGGCGGCTATGCCGGCCAGGTGTCGGTAGGACACGTCGTGTTCTTCGGTTGCGGCGCCTATGCCTCGATGGCCGCCTATGCGCATTTCGCGTTGCCGCCCT
>JBGQCE010000256.1:0-5708 GCA_041495185.1 Bradyrhizobium sp. | reverse complement strand
CGGCAGGAAGCTGGTTGAACCACCGCCGGCTTCGTAGATCCTGAGGTCGGTCGGCGGCAACTCCGCGCCGAGAATGTCGTGAACCGCGAGCAGGCTTTCGCGTGCCTCGCCGGGCGGCAATTCCAGCAGCGCCTGCGGATGCACGGCCGGTGTCCCGCCGGTCATCGCGTGCACATTGGCAGCAACTTCGGCGGGAGCCGCGTGAGCGAAATCGATCATAACTGTTTTGTTCACTGCCTCTTATCCGGTGTTGATGTTTGCAAGCTTGGTTCTGAAGAACGCGAGACCGAGTTTCAAACGTCTGCGGGTCCGGGAGATATCCAAAAGCCAGCACATCGCCACGTAGCTGGCCAATCCAACGCAAACCAGGACGACGCACGCGGTCAGGTCCGAAACATTCAGGTTTCTGTCGAGTGTTCCGACGGCCAGCGCCATGACCAATCCGGCGACCATCGTCAGCGCAAGCCGGCCGAGGGGAAGTGGAACGGGAAACGCCCAGCGGCTGAGGATCAACGCGCAGACAAATCCGATGACGTCGGCGCCTAGCCGGGCCCACGCGGCGCCGATGGTGCCGAGGTTGCTGACCAGAACGTATGACAGGATCACATTGGCTGCGATGATCGAAGCCGTATTGATCAGGTAGAGCGAATTGCGTCCTGAAAGCAAAAAGCTCGCATGCAGATATTGCTGCGTCAGGACCTGGAAGATCACGGCGATGGCCACAATCGGCATGGCCTGTGCAGCCACCTCCCGGAAATCAGCACCGAGAAAGACATTGGCGACGTGCAATGAAATGACGGCAAAGCCCAGGCAAGCCGGCAGCGTGATACTGAGCAACAGCTCCACGCATTCGGCGAGATGCGATCGCACCGCCGCATTTCCCTGATTGGCATGGATTTGCACGGCGAGCGGAAAGAACGCGGCGGCAGCGCTCATCGCCGGTATCATGAGGGTCTGCCGAACCAGATCGAGCCCCGCTACATATTTTCCGGCATCTGCCGCGCCAACGAGATTGGCGATCATGAATCGGTCGGTGACGCTGGAGATCGCCAGCAATGTAAGCGACAGCGTTAGCGGCAGGCCCTGCCTGGCCACCGCCGAAAGACCTGAAACATCGAATTTGACGATCGTTCCCCGCCAGGCGGCGCGCGATTGGACCAGTACCGCGAGCAAATAGGCCAGCGCTGACGAAAGCAGCAGGAGAAACCCTGTCGGACTGAGAAAGGCAACGACCACGCCCAGGCAAAGCACCGCAGCCGCGCGAACCAGCGTGGCCTTCATGACCGTGAGCGCCATCAGCCGCGCGCGAAGCAGGTCCTGGGTCAGCTCGAACAGGCCGATCGCGACCGCAAGCACGACGGCGGCCAATGCCGCCGAGGTGTCCAGGCCGACCAGGCGTCCCAACCCGTAAGCGATGGGCGCGGCGAGGCAGCAGATGAGATATCCCGATATCACGAGACCACGAATGTCGGTGCCGTCGTCTCTCGCGTGCCCGCTCAGGACAAGGTTGCGAAACCAGCCCACCAGAAAAACGCTGATGACCGACGCGAATCCGACTCCGAGCAGATAGGTGCCGTAGTCATGGGGCGAAAACAGCCTCGTGAAAACGAACACGCTCAATAGCCCCAACAATGCGGAGAGGATATTGGCGGATAGATTGATGCTGGCTTGTCCGATCAGCATGGCGCAGCAAGCCCCGCGGCTTCTCCGGGGAGGATGAAGGGCGCACGGATAGCGGTATTTTCCTCGATCGCGGCCCGGATGGTCCCCACCGGCGTGCCGGAGAAGGACGCGACCGAGAAGGCGACATCATCCTTATCCGCCCGGCGAAGCAACTGGTTCAACTCATCCTGGTCGAGTTGCGGCTGATCCCAATAGCTGACGCATGGCGTGCGTGAGGTGAGGGCGTGCCTGCCGGAAAAGTTTGCGTCGCTCTGTACGAAATAGCCGTACAGCATGTATTCCGAAAACCCGTGGGCCCGGCATAGCGCTTCGACCCAATCGAGACCGGTAACGGCCTCGATTTTCGAGACCATCGCGCGCGTCGTCTGCTGGTCCCAAAATATGATGTGACCGATAAAATCGGAGGTCGGAAGCGGTGGCGTAGGTAATCCAAGAAGTTGATGGCTCGTCTCAACCCAATGCGAATGGCGGACGAGGTTCGATGTAACCCCGTTAGGCATATTCAGGAGCGGAATTGAATTCGGATATTCGAAACGCGACAGGTCGAAATCCCGAAAGAACACGACGTCAGAATCCAGGATGCAATATCGTTTGTAGGGCAGCGAGATGGCTGCTGCAATCTTCAGGAATTGCTGCACATGCCAGCCGCTCACCGGCTTTGTTCGAAACGACCACCAATATTGCCGGCGCTTGCGCTGCACGAAACGAGGCAGCGGTCGCAACCATTTGGGCAGGAATTTTGACGCGGGAAGAACGCTTCTGCGCTCGCTCTCGAAGTGAGAAAATAACGATAAATCACAATCCGGAACCAGCAGATAATGTTTCGAAAATGAACTGACGTGACGGTCAACACTCTCGCAGAGCAAGGTGCACAGTTCCAGGTCGCGCCCGTAAGTTGGGGTTAACAACGCTACAGGGTTCATCTCGTTGGTCTGTTTGGCCGTGGTATTCAAAAGCATTGGTCTTTCAAGGGGGCCGGTTTCCTGCGTATCGAGAGAGCAAGATCGGTGCCGAACAGCTCCGCGGCCTGCCCCGGCGTTTCGAAACTGGTTAATCCGCTACGCGGTAACCATCACAGACACATTCACTACGGCACTGCCGGGCGCTGGACCGGATATTGCTATGACGGGTGGATAAGTTCGAATTCCCGAGCGGAACACATGGACGCATGACGATAAAAGCGCATTCCCGGCGTGATTTTCTTGTTCGCGCGGCGACAACCGCAGCGATAGGCCTTTCCGGCACAGCCGCGCTGTCCGGAGTGTCCGCCTTTGCGACACCGCGAACGCAGGCTCTCGCCGCTGGCGGGAACGCAAGGTTAATTCCGTACGGCGCTGCCGTACGATCCGACGCGCTGGCATCGGATATGTCCTACCGCGCGGCGGTTATCGCAAATTGCCAGATTATCGTCCCCGAAGGCGAGATGAAATGGCCGGACATTCATCCGGCACGCAGTGAATATCGGTTCGAAAAAGCTGATGCGCTGATCGATTTTGCCCGGCAGAACAAGATCGAGGTTCGCGGCCATACGCTCGCCTGGTATGGCGGGATGCCGGCGTGGACCGCCGCCATCAATGGCCGCGCCGAGGCCGAGCGCGAACTGGTCGACCATATTGAAACGGTTGTGTCTCGATATCGCGGCGTCATCCCGTCCTGGGACGTGGTAAACGAGCCGCTGGTAGACTGGCCGGAGGATGCAACATCGTTGCGCTCGTCTATTTGGACCAAGCAGCTAGGTCCGGACTATTTACCAATCGCGTTGCGCGCGACGGCGGCAGTGGATCCTGACGCGCGGCTCGTGCTCAACGAATACGATGTCGAGTTCAAAGGCCCGCGCTTCGCCGCCCGGCGCAAGGCCCTGCTGCAATTGCTGCGTTCGTTTCGCGAGCGGGATGTGCCGCTGCATGGCGTCGGATTGCAAGCCCATCTGTTCGCCGACCGCGCCATCGATCGGGATGGATTGCAGGCGTTTCTCGCTGAAGTAGCGGCGCTCAAGCTCGACGTGCTGATCACCGAACTCGATGTGATCGATTACGAACTGCCTGGCAAGGTGAGCGAGCGTGACGCACTGGTCGCCGGCATAGCCGCCCAGTTTCTCCAATCGGTTTTCGATGTGGTCCGCCCGAAGGCGATCCTGACCTGGGGCCTGAGCGACCGCTATACCTGGGTGCCGACCTATTTCAGACGTCCGGATGGCATGCCCAATCGGCCGCTGCCGCTCGACGCCGACCTCAAGCGCAAGCCGCTATTCGACGTCATCGAGGAATTCAGGCGCAGGGCTGCGGTGCGTGCAGACGGAAAGCTCTAACGCCATGCCGCACGCCTCCCGCGCTATCGTGGCGACTTCGAGCTCGCTCGATCCTTCGATCGGGATCGTCGTCTGCATTCCCTGTTTCCGCCGGCCGCAGCATTTGCGCCAGACGCTGGAGTCGCTTGCCAGTCAGCGCACCGATCGCCGCTTCGCGGTCGTCATCGTCGAAAACGATGCCTCGATGTGCGGCAGCGTGCCCGTCGCCGCCGAATTCCTTCGGACCGGTAAATTTACAGGCCTCTGCGTCGTCGAGCCGCGGCAGGGCAATTGCCACGCCATCAATGCGGCGTTCGAGACCGCGCTGGCGACGTTTCCCAGTGCCGGCAATTTTCTGATGGTCGACGACGACGAGATTGCCTCAAACGACTGGCTGGAGCTGATGGTGCGCACCGCCGAGACCACTGGCGCGGATCTGGTCGGGGGCCCGGTGCAACCGAATTTCGACGACGACATGAAGCGGGGGCTTCGCCGCCATCCGGCGTTTCGCCCGGCCTATGACAAGAGCGGCCCGGTGCCGGTCATCTATGGCTGCGGCAATTGCCTGATCACGCGGCGGGTGTTTGCAAGTCTCGGAGACCCCGCATTCGATTTGCGATTCAATTTTCTCGGCGGTGGCGATACCGATTTCTTCGTCCGCTGCCGTCGGGCGGGAATGAAATTTCACTGGGCCGCGGAAGCCGTCATCACCGAAACTGTGCCGCGCAGCCGGTCCAATCCCGGATGGCTGGCGCTGCGCGGCCTGCGCATCGGCGCGATCAACTATCACATCGAGGTCAAGGCGGCGCGGACGCCATGGTCGCGGGCGAGGCTGCTCGCGAAGATGTTCGCGATGCTCCCGTTGTCGTTATTTCGTGCCGGCCGACTCGTTCTTATGGAGCACAAGGCCGTCATTGCGTTGCATCCGATGATGGTTGCCGTCGGCAGCGCGCTGGCGGCGATCGGTATTGAACCGCAGCCTTACAAAGCCTCGAAGATCGTGTCTTGAGCCAGCTCGTCGCCATATCGGAAGTCCGTGCCGTCATCGGAGGATTGCGGCGTCAGCAGGTGATGGATGCGGTGCGCGGCACAGCTTTCATCGGCGCCCTCCTGCTGGCCTGGATATCGCTGCGGCCGTTCATCGACCTCGGCAATCAGCGGCTCAAGGATATCTCTACCGGCAATGAGACGCTGACCTATCTGGCGTTCGGCGGCATGGCCGTGCTGACGGTCGCTTTGGCGATGCGCGACAATATGCGGGGCCTGGTGACGCTGCTGTCGCCGGGATACATTCTGTTAAGTGTCTGGATAGTTGCAACCGTCGTGCTGTCGCTCGACCCCAGCACCTCGATAAGACGTTTCGCGCTGACGGTCTGCGTCACCGCCGTGGCGGCGACGCTGATGTTGTTGCCGAAATCCCGGACCGAGTTGATGCGGTGGTTCAGCATCGCCGCGCTGGTGTTGCTGGGAATTTGCTACCTCGGAATATTGCTGGCACCGAACCTGTCGATCCATCTCGCGACCGACGCGCAGGAGCCGGCACTGGCGGGCAACTGGCGCGGCTCGTTCGGTCACAAGAACGTGGCGGCGGCCGTGATGGCAATGCTGCTGTTTCTCGGCATCTGCATCGCTCGCTCCGGCGCGTGGCTGTCGGGAACTGCGATCATCGGCCTTTCCTCTTTGTTTCTGCTGTACTCCGCCGGCAAGAGCTCGCTGACGCTGTGCTTCGCCGTGCTGG
>JBGQCE010000255.1:0-5724 GCA_041495185.1 Bradyrhizobium sp. | reverse complement strand
AAGAACCGCACCGCTGCGGCGACGTCTTCCGGCCTGCCGCGCTCGCCGGTGATGGTCTGATGGGTCAAATGATGCGCGGGTTCCGGTTTGTCCTTGGGGCGCGGGGTGCCGATCAGCCCCGGCACCACGCAATTCACGGTGATGCCGTCGGAGGCCAGATCATGCGCAAGCGCACGGGTGAAGCCGACAATGCCCGCCTTCGCCGTCACTACATGGGCGCGGTTCGCAGCACCGGTATGCGCGCTCAGTCCGCCGATATTGACGATGGCGCCAGCGTCACTTTTGCGCAAAGCCGGAAGGCAAGCCTTGGTGCAGTGAAACGCGCCATCGAGGGTAACGTCGAGGATTTCGCGCCATTCGGCGTAGCTCATCTCGGCGAAAGGCTTTTCCCGCCGCAGCGCCGCGTTGTTGACTAGGATATCGAGGCGCCCGAAATGCTTCACCGCCGCATCCGCCATCCCCTGCACCGCTACGATATCAGCCACGTCGCCGATATGGGCCAGCGCCTTGCCGCCGGCCGCCTCGATCTCGCGCACGACGGCGTCCGCCTCAGTGCGGTTGCTGCGCGCATTGACCACGATGGACGCGCCGCCGTCCGCCAATGCCAGCGCAATCGCGCGGCCGATATTGCGCCCCGCCCCGGTGACGATGGCGACCTTGCCGGTGAGTTCGTTGTTGCTCATGTGCGCCTTCTCTAGGTCACCGACCGACCGCCAGCCTCACTGCTTCCGATTCCGCGATACCTTCATCGGTACCACGTCCGAAGACGGCCACGAGGGGACTTCCGGGAAGTTTCGAAAAACAATAGAGCGCAGAGACACTGTCATGTCCCGCGCCGGAATGGCCAAAAACCGTTCCGGCTTCTCCCATTTCGCCCATCATGAGGCCGAGACCGTATCCGGTCTTGGTCCACGGCCGCCCCGCGATCGAGCCTCCGAGCGCGCGCATCGTCTTCATCGCCGATCTGGCGTCCTCGGAAAGAAACGTCCCGGAAAACAGGCTGCGGAGAAAGTTTGCCGCATCCGACGGAGGTCCGATCAGGAGGCCGTGATAAACCCAGCGTGGATCGTAGCCATGCGGATTGCCCCAAAATGTCTGCTGCATATCGTCGGGCGTCCTCGCGATCCTGGTGCGCTGAATACCAAGCGGCCCGAGAACAAGCATCCGCAGCGCCTCGCCAATCTCGAGTCCGACCTTCTCTTCGATCAACTGGCGAACGAAGAGATAGCCGACATTCAAGTACGCCCAGTTCTCGCCTGGGCTAAATATCAGACGTTCGGCATTCACCCGGGCGAGCAACTCCGCAACCGGCCAGACCGGATCGCCCGCAGCGACGGCCAGGCGGTAGGGCTCGCCGCCGTAGTTGCTCAGTCCTGCCGTATGTTGAAGCAGTTGCCTGATGGTGTACGGACGGTGGTTGTAGAAATCGTCGAGCGAAAATTGGCCCTGGTCGACGAGCCTGAGTGCGGCTGCGGCAAGAACCGACTTGGTAATGCTCCACCACGGAAACAGCGCATCCGACTCACCCTGGATCGAGCCACTTCCGCGGCCGATCGCATGAGGTAGATCGCTTTGCTCCATGACAGGCTCCAGCGGACGATCCAGTAGACACCGACGCCTGGGATCGATCCGATAGCACAGCGATTACTGGATGCCCCGCCTTCGCGGGGCATGACGGCGGTGTTATGTGCGTAACGACGATAGATCGATCTTCCCCCGATACAGTCCCGCCAGCAGCCTCAAGGTCGCATCGCTCTGCGTTTTGGTCCAGCCGCCATGCTGGGCGTTGAGCGCGAATTTATCCGTCACGTCCTGCCCGGTCAGCGGCTCCTGCGCGCCGCCGCGCAAATGAGGTTGCCGCTCCTCGATCACGCTGCCGTCCTTCATGGTCGCCCGGATATGGCCGGTATAGTTGTTCGGGTAAGGATTTTGGGGATCGATCACGTACTTCACCTTGGCGGCAAGCGCGAGCACCTCGCGGTCACCGATAGCTCTTTCCGTGAAGGCACCGAGCCCGACGCCGCCATGCACAAACCCGGTCGCCAGCAGATACGGCGTTGCGAACTTGGCGGCATAGCCGTTGCGCGGCCGCTGCTTGGAGGCCAAGGGCTCCCATAGCCGGTGAACCGTCCCCTCCGCCACCTCGCAGACGATTTCGGCGATGTCCTCGGCCTTGACGCCGCGCGCGGCCAGCCGTCTGGCGCAATCGATATAAGGCTGGGCCATCGTCCCGCAGGGATAGGGCTTGAACGCCAGCGTATCCGTCACCCAGCGCGTGCCGAAATCCCCCGTCAGCGCATCGTAGTCGCCCTTCGTTGTGTGGGCGAAGCCGTGGAACAGCCCATGCACACCCTCGAACACCGTGCGCGGACCGACAAATCCCTGCCGCGCCAGCAAGGCCGCGCGAATGCCCGACTGCGCCGCCCAGCCCGCATGCAGCCGCTTGGTCCATGCTCCCTCTGCGAGATATTCGATGATGCCGCCGGCCATGCTGCCGGCGATGCCGAGCGCGTCCACAATCTGTTTGGCGTTGAGGCCGAGCGCCGCGCCGACGCCCGCGGCCGCACCCATCGCACCGAAGATCGCGGTCGGATGAAAACCGGCCTTATGGACAGCCTTCGGCACCACGAGGCTCAACCGGCAGAGAACTTCGGTGCCAACGGCAATCCCGATCAGCGCCGCGCGGCCATCGGGAATATGTCGCTCGCAGGCTGCGAGTACCGCCGGTACGATCACCGCGCCGGCATGCACCGGGCCGCCCTCGAAGGTATCGTCGAAATCCTCGCCATGCGCGGCGGTGCCGTTGACGAAGGCGGCTCCTGCGGCGTCCAGCATGCGCGCGTGACCTATCGCCGTGCACGGGCCGTCATCGTCCCATCCCGCCAGCGCGCTTCGGATATAATCCTCGTTGCGCGCGGTGACGCACAAGCCAACGACGTCGATCAGCAGGTCCTGGCATTTGCGCATGGTCGCCGCCGGGAGAGTGCCCGGCTTCACCGCAACGATTTTTTGCGCAAGCGTTTCGGCGACCGAAGTTTCTGGCAGTTGAAATGACATTGTCGCCGTCGGCGGATCAAACGTGGAAAAGTTTGCTATAGTGCGCCTTGATCGCGTCGCCCTCTTTTTCCACCGCGGCTGCGTTATCCTTCATGGTCTTGATGTCCTTGAAGGGCTTGCGCCCGGCCTTCTCCTGGGTCTGCGGATGCACCGAGCGCAAGCCGCCGACATCGATAATGAGCTGCTGGGCGTCCCGGCTGAAGCAGAACGACTGAAACAGCCTTGCCGCATTCGGATTTGGCGAAGCCTTGAAGATTCCGTTCGGGCCGATGATCAGCGGCGATCCCTCGGTCGCATAGACCGGCTCGACCGGACGCCCCTTCTCCTTGAGCTGGAAGATATTGTACTCGTTACCGTCGGCCATAACAGCGCGTTCCCCGAGATCGAGCTTCTTCGGCGGATCGGCTGACGATTGCACCTGCATGATGTTCTGTTTGGCGAGCTGCTCGAACCAGCTCCAGCCGAGATCGCGCTGCATCTGATAGGTCGCGGTCATAATGGTGCCGCTATAGCCGGGATGCGCCTTGACGATCTTTCCCTTCCATTTGGGATCGAGCAGATCGGCAAAACTCTTCGGCGCTTCTTCCGCCTTCACCAGATTGGTGTTGTAGGCGATGATGCTGAGCCAGACGCGCCAGCTCGCAAACTGGCCGTCCACATCCCGGTGCTCCGCCGGATATTGCGCGACGTCCTCGGGCACGTATGGCGCCAGAATGCCGTCGCGCTTCCACACAATGAAATGCGCCGCATCGGACGAGTTCACCACGTCGACCGCATGGATGTTACTGGAATATTCCTGGCCGATGCGCTGGAACACGCGCTCTGCGCCCGTGCGCTCGACACGCACCGCAATGCCCGGGTATTTCGCCTCGAACGCCTTTGCCAGCTTCTCGGCGACCGGCAGATCGGTCGAAGTGTAGTAGCTGACCTGGCCTTCCTTCTTGGCGGCCTCGATCAGCGCCGGCGTGACCGGCTCCGGCGGCGGCGCTGATGCGATGACCCGCGTCGAGAACGCAGTGCCCGCAAGCAAGACACCAGACCCCTTGAGCACGTCGCGGCGCGACAATCCCTGATTCTTCATTGGCTCTTTCTGCCTGCTTGTTCCGGCGAGATCGGTACCCCGCAAGTTATCTTTTATTCCTGGAGCGCACATCGAGTCTTTCGTCGACAGCTCGTTACCATTGCCGCTAGACTTGAAGGCCAGATTTGGCCAAACACCAGTCCAAACCAGAACAAGACCAGATTTCGGGGAGATTAAAATGACCGGCCCAAGGTTTGCGCTTGCGTTAGTAGCAGCTCTTTTTGCAACGCCGAATCTTGCGTCTCAAAGCCTGGCGCAGGATTATCCGGCGCGGCCGATCAAGATCATCGTCCCCTTCGGCGCCGGGGGTCCGGCCGACGTGACGGCCCGTTTGATCGGCAACGTCTTGCAGGAGAATTTCGGCCAGCCCTTCGTGGTCGAGAACCGGACCGGGGCCGGCGGCGTGATCGGCACGCTCGAGGCTGCCAAATCGCCGCCCGACGGCTATACGCTGTTGATGATGTCGAATACCCAGACCGCGAACGAATCGCTGGTTCCGACGCGCAAATATGAATTGATGCGCGATCTCGCGCCGATCGCGCCGGTCAATTATTCCGACCTTGTCATCGTCGTGCACCCGTCGGTGGCGGCCAAGACGCTGGCCGAATTCATCGCGCTCGCCAAATCGCAGCCGGGAAAGCTGAACTACGCTTCGTCGGGTCAGGGCACGCCCTATCACATGGCCGGCGAACTGTTCAAAACCATGGCCGGCATCGACGTCGTGCACGTCCCCTACCGCAACAGCGGCGAAGCGCGCAGCGGCGTCATCGGCGGGCAGGTGCAGATGATGATCGACGCGGTTCCGGCGATGACCCCCAATATCGGTGAAAACCAGGTGCGGGCGCTTGCCACCACAGGCAAGACACGCTCGAACGTGCTGCCGAACGTGCCGACGGCGGGCGAAGCCGGCGTCCCCGGCTACGAGGCGACCATCTGGCTCGGATTGATGGCGCCAACCGGGACGCCAAAGCCGGTCATCGACAAGCTGAATGCGGCCGTAAACGCCGCGATCAAGCGGCCGGACATCGTGAAACTCTGGAAGGAACAGGGCGCGGTTCCGATGTCGATGACCCCTGAGGAATTCGACAAATATCTGCGCGGCGATATTGTGAAATGGGCCGAAGTCGTCAAGAAATTCGGCGACAAGCCGTAAGTCAAGATTGGACTACAATTAAGGTCCCGTTCTCGATGCCGCGTATTCGCTTCCGCCTCAATGGCGTCGAGACCGTTGTCGACGCCGATTCCGATCGATCACTGCTCGATATTTTGCGCGGGCGGCTCGGCATGACCGGCCCGCATTTCGGGTGTGGCGCCAATGAATGCGGCGCCTGCAACGTCATTATCGGCGATCACGCGGTGGCGGCATGCGACACGCCGCTGTGGTCGGTCGCGGACAAGGACATCACCACCGTCGAAGGGCTGGGAAGCGCGCATGCGCCGCATCCGCTGCAGCGCGCGTTCATCGCCGAGCAAGCCTTGCAGTGCGGCTATTGCGTTCCCGGCATCTTGATGAGCGCGGCAGCGCTATTGAAGCGAAACCCGAAACCTACCGGCGCGGACGTCAAGGCCGCGCTGGACCGTAATTT
>JBGQCE010000254.1:0-5727 GCA_041495185.1 Bradyrhizobium sp. | reverse complement strand
CGCCGCATTCAGCATGCCGGGCGTAGTGCAATCCCGGCGCGCTTCGCTATGATATCGTTACCAAAATCAGCCAACGCAGATTGGTTTCGACAGCCTGGGTGGAAAAAGCATGCGCGGTCCCGTCAAACTGGCAACATATCTCTGGATATCTTTCATCGCATGCGGCAGCGGCGCATATGCCGAGCCGCAAGTGATCGGCGCTCCGCCGGAAGCCTCAAACATGCGACTTGTCGGAGCTAACGACCTGCAGGCGCGCAGCGCCTATCAGCCGACCATCCATCATCAGGGCGACCGCTGGATCGCCTATGTCGGACATCACGGCGGCACCGACGCTATTCCCGCCCCGGTCAATCCGCTGACCGGCAAGGCCGAGCCGAACGGCACCTCGATCGTCGACGTCACCGATCCCGCGCATGCAAAGTATCTGCACCACATTCCCGGGCAGGAGGGAAAGTATGAGGGCGGCGGTGCGCAAATGGTGCGCATCTGCGACGGCAAGGCGCTGCCCAGGGGCGACCGCAACGCGGTCTATATGCTGCGCACCTTCGGCGGCGAAGCGCATGAAATCTGGAATGTCGCCGATCCCTCCAATCCGGTGCTGATCACGCGACTCGGTGGTCTCAAGGATACGCACAAGAACTGGTGGGAATGCGAGACCGGCATTGCCTTTCTGGTGTCGGGCGCACCGGACTGGCGCACCCGCCGCATGACCCAGGTCTACGACCTCAGTGACCCCGCGCACCCCGTCAAGATCAGGGATTTCGGCCTTCCCGGACAGGAGCCGGGCTCGACCGGCGCGGTGCCGACCGAAGCGCACGGGCCGATCTCGACCGGCCCGCAAGGCAACCGCGTCTATTTCGGATACGGTACCAACAAGGGCGGCTTCCTGCAGATCGTCGATCGCGACAAACTGATCAACGGACCGAAGGAGCCGACCGCGGACAATCTTCGTCTTCCGGAAATCTCCCGGCTGGCGATGTCCGCCTTCAACGGCGCCCATACCACATTTCCGATGAAGCAGATGCCGATCGCCGAATTCGCGCACGACAAGGACGGCAGGACGCGCGACATCGTGATGATTGTCGACGAGGCGATCCTGAATGAATGCAACGAGCCGCGGCAGATGGTGTGGTTCGCAGACGTCACCGTCGAGAACCGCCCGATGATGATTTCAAGCTACACGGTTCCGGAAGCGAGCGGGTCGTTCTGCGAACGGGGAGGGCGGTTCGGCTCGCATTCGTCGAACGAGAGCATGGCGCCGGTCTACTACAAGAAGATGGCGTTCATCGCGTTCTTCAATGCCGGCGTGCGGGCGCTCGATATCCGCGATCCCTATCATCCGACTGAAGTGGGCTATTTCATCCCGTCGATCACGGCGGCGACTGACAAGCGTTGCGTCACCATCGACGGCAAGGACCGCTGCAAGGTCGCGATCCAGACCAACAATGTCGAGACCGATGAGCGCGGCTATATCTACATCGTCGATCGCGCCAACACCGGCCTGCATATCCTGGAATTGACCGGCGCCGCGCGCGCCGTGGCAGGCCTGCCCTGATGCCGGTGATGCGCCATGCGTAGATCGCTGACCGCGTTTGCCGTTGCGATTTGCATGCTGACCGGTTTCGCCGGTTACCAGCATGCGCGCTCGGACATTGAAGGCTGGCGCGAAATCGCCTGGCCGTTTCCGCGCGACGGTTGGCCCGCCGGGCGCGCGTTCCGTTGCGCCACCGAGTTGTGCGGTGACGAGATCGAAGTCTATGTGCGGCCGAAGATCGGCTTTTGCAATTGCGACAGCGGGGTTGCCGATGACGACGAAGTCGATCGCGTCGCCGATCTCGACCTGATGAGCGAACGCTTCGCGGCCCTCGAGGTGGGCAAGGCGATCCGGATTGCCGGCATGCCCGGGCGATTGAGGACGTATGATCTCAAGATGGCCGACGGCTCGCGGCACGCCGCCGTCGGCATCGCGGTGTCGCGGCGCTGCGACCTGCTGGTGGCGGTGGCGCAGGGCAAGGGTACCGCGCCGGACGTTGTGCGCGTCACACTCGATTTCCTTGCCTCGGGCGACATGGAGCGCTGGATGATGGCTGCGATGGAGGGAAGTTGAGTTTCCCGTCATGCCCGGGTAAAAGCGCGAAGCGCGTCTTCGCGCTAGATGACCCGGGCATCCACGTCTTCTTATCTGGCTAGAATACGACGTGGATGGCCGGGATAAACCCGGCCATGACGTCGTTTGATATGCGAGTCCCCCATGTCCCTTCAGCTCTATCTCGCTTTCGTCGCCGCCTGCATCGCGCTGGCGCTGCTGCCGGGTCCGGTCGTTACGCTTGTGATCGCCAATGGCCTGCGGCATGGCACCCGCGCGGCGCTGATCAACATCGCCGGGGCGCAAGTCGGACTCACAATCGTCATCGGCATCGTCGGGATCGGGCTGACCTCGCTGATGGCGACCATGGGTTACTGGTTCGATTGGGTGCGGTTCGCGGGTGCTGCCTATCTGGTCTGGCTCGGCATCAGGCTTTTTCGTTCGCCCGTCGTGGGCGTCGATGTCGATGCGCCGCCGCCGCGCGGGGGTTTTTTCCTCCAAGGCGTCGTGGTGCTGCTCTCCAATCCAAAGGTGCTGGTGTTCTTCGGCGCGTTCATTCCGCAGTTCATGGACATGAACAAGGATCATTTCTCGCAAGTGGCGCTGCTCGGCGTCACCTTCATGATCACGGGCGCGATCACCGATTCAATCTACGCGCTATTGGCCGGCCGCGCGCGATTGTTTTTTTCGGCGCGGCGGACGCGGCTGTTGTCGCGCGTTTCCGGCGGCTTCATGATCGGCGGCGGCATCTGGCTGGCGCTGACGCGGGCGCGGTGAGTTCAGCTAAAGCAGCCGCTGCGCGCGCAGCGTGGTTTCGATTTCGCGGAAGACGCGCGCCAGCCGCTCCGCCCATTGTTTTTGCCCGGCCTGATCTGTGATGAGGTCCTGACGGATTTCGATTCCCGTGTTCATCAAGTCGCGCGCCTCGCCGTGAACCGGAAGGGTGTAGTCGGTCGCATCGCTGACGGCATAGGGTTCGTTGTCGCCGACCACGAGACCCGTCTCCGCGCGCAACAGTTTGAGCAGCAGCGGCGGCAGTTTTGTGTCGCGATTGTAGAGCGTGCCGATATGCCAGGGCCTGGCTACGCCCGTGTACACCGGCGTAAAACTGTGCAGCGACACCAGCACCGTCGGAACATTTTCGCGCAGGCGGCGGTCGATCACCTCACGGATGCGGCGGTGATAGGGCTCGAAGATCGCTCGGCGCCGCGCCTCGGCGGCGTCGCGCGCGAGGCCTTCATTGCCGGGTATCACGGTTGCTTCGCTGATGCGCGGGATTGAACTCGCCGCGCAAGGCGGGCGATTGCAGTCGATCACCAGCCGCGAGTAGCGCTGCGCGATCAGGTGCGCGTCGAGATGTTTCGATAGCCGGTCAACGACGCCGGCAATGCCGATATCCCAGGCGATATGCCGCGCCAGTTCGCTCTCCGGCAGCCCGAGATCGCAGAGCGCGCGCGGGATCGCCCGGCCGTAATGGTCGCAGTTCAGAAGGAACGGCGAGCGGCCTTTCGCATTATCCTCGTGAACCGGCGGAACATCTTCGGCATCCAGGAGTAATGATGTGTCGCCGGCGCTGTCCAAAGCCATTTTTCCTTATCCGTTGCCTATCGAAGCAGCATACCGATTTAGCAATAAGCAGGGATTGGTATAGATTATATTGCCGGAAATCACGATGATTACGCCGACGATGCCCGTGCTGACGATCCATCACAAGACCGAATATCGCTATGCCCACCCGGTGGCGTTTGGCGAACATCGCATCATGCTGCGCCCGCGCGACGGCCACGATCTGCGCGTGCTCTCCGGCAGCCTCGACATCGTGCCGCCGCCGATGTCGTTGCGCTGGATCCACGACGTGTTCGGCAACAGCGTCGCGATCGCGACCTTCGACGAGCGCGCCGAAACCCTGTCGGTCGTCTCGACCGCAACCGTGGAGCACAACCCCGCGCACGAGTTCGCGCTGACCGCGGACGATCCGGCCTATTTCTATCCGTTCTCCTATGACGATGAGGAATTTCCCGACCTCGTTCAATACATCACGCCGCAATATGGCGATCCCGATGGCGAGATGTCGGCGTGGGCGCGGAATTTTCTCGATGCGGAAGGACCGACCCCGACCTTCCATATTCTCTCCGGCATGACCCACGGCATCCGCGAGGCTTTCACCTACCGCAAGCGGCACGAGCAGGGCACCCAGCATCCGCTCGACACGCTGCAGACGAGGTCCGGTACCTGCCGCGACTACGCGCTGTTCATGATCGAGGCGCTGCGGCGGCTCGGCATCGCCGCGCGCTTTGTGACGGGATACATCTTCATTCCGGGCGACCCTGCGCATGGCTATGTCGGCGGCGGTTCGACCCATGCATGGGTTCAGGTCTATCTGCCGAGCGCCGGCTGGATCGAGTTCGATCCCACCAACGGCATCGTCGGCACCCGCGATCTCGTGCGGGTCGCGGTGGCGCGCGATCCGCGCCAGGCCATCCCGCTGCACGGCACCTATCTCGGTTCGGCCGACGCCTTTGTCGGCATGGAGGTCAGCATCAACGTCATTGCTGCCGGTGAAGAGGTGAGGGCGTAATCATGGAAATCAAGGTGGGTTTCGAGATCACCTATGCGGCCGTGCAGGCGACACCGATGGTGATCATGCTCAGCATTCATCCGTCGCGCCGTGCGGATATCATCGGCACCGAGACCATCGTCGCCGAGCCCGATGTGCCGATCGGATTTTATCGCGACAGTTTTGGCAATATCTGCGGCCGGCTGGTGGCCCCTAGCGGCGGCGTGACCTTGCGCGGCAACGCGCTGGTGCGCGATTCCGGGTTGCCCGATATCGTGGTGCCCTCGGCGCAGCAGATTCCGATCGATCAGCTTCCTGACGACGTGCTGCTATATCTAATGGCGAGCCGCTATTGCGAAACCGACAAGCTCACCGATATCGCCTGGTCGCTGTTCGGCAACACGCAAGCAGGCTGGGAGCGGGTGGCCGCAATCTGCAGCTTTGTGCACAGCCACGTCAGCTTCGGCTATCAGCATGCCCATCACATGAAGTCCGCCCACGACGTCTACGAGCAGCGCGCTGGCGTCTGCCGCGACTTCGCGCACCTGGCGCTCACCTTCTGCCGCGCCATGGGGATCCCGGCGCGCTATTGCAGCGGCTACATGGGCGACATCGGCATTCCCTACGATCCCGACCCGATGGATTTTTCGGGCTGGTTCGAGGCCTATCTGTCCGGCCAGTGGTACACATTCGACGCCCGCCACAATCACCCCCGGATCGGCCGCATCCTGATGGGCACCGGCCGCGACGCCGCCGACGTGGCGCTGACCACGAGCTTTGGCCGGATGGATCTGGTCAAATTCCTTGTCATCAGCGATGAGGTCGTGGCGGCTTGATTCCGCTTCTGTCATTGCGAGGAGCGCCAGCGACGAAGCAATCCAGCTCTTGTGCGTGGCTTATGGATTGCTTCGCGGAGCCTGTCATCGGGCGCGCATTCGCGCGACCCGTTGGCTCGCAATGACGGTCGTTATACTTGGACCTTCAAAACGGCTTGCTGAGAAATTTCGAACCCCTCAACCCATATCGCCAGGGCAGTTCGACCGCCTTGGTGATGCCGATGCGAACGCCTGCGACGATGTCCGGT
>JBGQCE010000253.1:0-5738 GCA_041495185.1 Bradyrhizobium sp. | reverse complement strand
TTCGTTGAGCGACTTGGCGGAAGCCAGCTTGTCGATGCCGGCGAAGAACGCTTCCGCGTCCTGATAGAGCGCCTGCTGGATATTGCGGCTGATCTTGGCGGCCTCGCTGACCGAACCGGCAACGGCGGTCTCGATCGCGGCGGTCACCTTCTCCGAACCGGCGTGAAGGTCGGCGGCGCGCTCCTTGGCGGTTTCGGCCTGCTTCCTCACGAACTCACGGGCAGCCTCGGGAACTTCCATGTTCTGGATGTTCTTGAGCGCGTCGGTGACGGGTGCGAAGGCTTCCTTGACGGTGTTCAGCACGGAATTGGTTTCGGTGGTCATGGGGTTTCTCCATCCTCAGGTTTGAGCTATGGGCTCACCCCGTCCGGATTGGCCCGGGGCGGGATCCTTGTGCCACAGCCGATGGTGCGACGCAACATTAATGTTGCGCTGCGATATCACGAATTCGTGATCATCCGGTTATTATGCGATTTGCCCGGCAAACCGGCTCAGCGCCTGCTGATTAATGCTGGACCGCCTCCGGCAGGCCATAGGCCTCCAGTTGGGCCTGAACCTGCGCCACATTGTGCCCCAGCACGACGATATCGTGCTTTTTGCCATCGACGTCCCGGACATGGTCGCGCAACAGGGCCTCGGCCTTGAAGCCGAGGCTTTCGAACAGCGTGATCGCCCCCTGCTGGTCGACCGTCATCTGCACCGACAGCTTTTCAAGGCCGGCGCCAAGCGCGAGCGCAAACGTCTCCTGCGACAGCGCCCGGCCGACGCCCTGGCCGCGGACGTCCTGCGACACCACCATCCGGATTTCGCCGACATGGGGCGACCAGGAATGCGGATCGCGCACCAGCGTGCCGCAGCCGACCACCGCCCCCGCCTTCACCGCGAGCAGGCTTACGATCGCGCCGCGCTCGATCTCGTTGATCCAGGCCGACAGCACCTTGGGCTGGCTGATATTGCGCGGCAGGAACAAGAGATCGTGGGTCGGAAGTTTCTGCGCGAAGGCGAGCACTGCGGCTTCGTCCGCCCGGGACATCAGGCGGAATTCAATGTCGCCGGCATCGGTCTTGACGTGCCGCGGGTAAGAACGTGTTTCACTCATATCGATCTTCCACCTAACCAGTTGTCCAGTTTCGGCCACAGCCGCTTGATGGCGTTGGCGCCGGCGACAAGGCTGACGTGACCGCCCTTCAGCATCACCTCTTCCTTGTCGGTCGAGCCGATCTTTTGAATCAGGGGCTTGGCCGCGTCATAGGGAACGATGTGGTCGTGCTCGGCGACCGCATGCAGGATCGGCACCTTGATCTTCGAGATATCAGCCGCGCGCCCGCCGACCGACATGGTGTCGTTGAACAGTTTGTTATCCCACATCAGGTCCTTGGTGATGGTGCGGAAATACTCGCCGGCCAGCGGCAGCGTGTCGGTGGCCCAGCGATCGAACATCCGGTACGACTTGACGTATTCGTCGTTCCAGATGTTTTCCCACAACTGCACCTGGCTCGCAGCGCGCGAGGCCGGCCGCAACATCTCGAATGACGACAAAATCATCTCGGGCGGAACGTTGCCGACGCTGTCGATCAGCCGGTCGACGTCGAAATAGCGCCGGTCCGAGAAATTCTGGAACAGCTTCATCTCGCGGAAATCGACCGGGGTCGTGAAGCAGATCAGGTTCTTCATCGGCCCGTCGGCGAAAATCGAGCCGTAGAGCAGCGACAGCACGCCGCCGAAGCAATAGCCGATCACCGTGACGTCGGTTTCGCCGGAATCGCGCTGCACGCGGCGGACACAATCCGGAATGAAGTCGAGGACGTAATCCTCCATCGTCAAGCTTTTCTCTTCCGGCTTCGGCGCGGTCCAGTCCAGCATGTAGACGTCGTAGCCGCGCTTGAGCAGAAACTCGATGAAGCTCTGGCCGGGCACCATGTCGAGGATATAGCCGCGGTTGGTGGTCGCCATCACGATCAGGATCGGCACCCGGTAGATTTCGTCCGCGATCGGCCGGTAGTGATACAGGTTCATCGTGCCGCGCACGCTCAATATGTCCTTCGGCGTCGATCCGAGCGACGGGCCCGACGAGGCGATATACTCGACGCCCTTGATGCTGCGCTGGATCGCGCGTCGCACCTCGGACTGGATCCGGTCCGGGATCGATTGAAGATCCAGGCCCGCCGCGGCGTTCATTTTTGCTCTCCGCCGGCGGACGGCGGACGCCTGGTCCGCGGCGGCCTCGGCGCAGCCGGATATCCGTCTTCCGGCGCGCCGGAATTATTATGGACCTGATGCAAGAGCGCCTTGATCTCGTTCAACTGCCCCTCGATCGACTGCAGCCGCTCGCCCATGCTGACCATCTGCGTTCGGCTCGGCAGATTCATGCTGACGAGATATTTCTCCATGAGATCGCCGAGCTGCTTTTGTGCGCCCGCCGTGACACCGCCGACCTGATTGACGACCTTGCTGAATTCGGGCGACGCCATCGCCTGGCTGGCGAAGGAATTGAATCCCTTCTCCATCTCGCCGATCATGTTTTGCCAGATCGCGACCGGATCGTTGCTCTTGTCTGCCATGGGCGCCCTCCGGCACGATCACGAGGGGATCAGAGCCCCGCCAGTTTCAACCATACCACACTGTAGCGACAAAGCGGTCAATCGCGGCTGTCGATTTACAAGCTCGGGAAGCCTTCTGCAGCGCGAAAAACCGTGCCATAGAGTCCTCATCGCAATACCATTCTGCAGGGAACAGCCAAGGTGAATGTATCAGCCCATCAGCCGCCGCAGATCGCCCGCGCCAACGGCATCGACCTTTGTTACGAAATCTTCGGCGACGCCAATGCGGAGCCGATGCTGCTGATCATGGGGCTCGGCGCCCAGATGATCCATTGGGACGACGATTTCTGCCGGCAGCTTGCGGTGCGCGGGCTTCGTGTCATCCGGTTCGATAATCGCGACATCGGAAAATCCAGCCATCTATCCGGCGGCAAGCGCCTGACCGCGGTCGAACTGCTCAAGCTGCGATTCCTGAAGATCCCGGTCGCCGCACCCTACCAGCTGCGCGACATGGCGGAGGACGTGACCGGCCTGATGGACGCGCTCGGCATCAAGTCGGCGCACCTGGTGGGCGCCTCGATGGGCGGCATGATCGCCCAGGAAATCGCGATCTCGTTTCCGCAGCGGGTGCGCTCGCTGACCTCGATCATGTCGACAACAGGCAATCCGAAAGTACCGCAGCCGACCCGCGAGGCTGCCGCCGTGCTGATGGCCCCGCCGCCGACCACCAAAGAAGAATTTTTCGAGCGCTTCGCGCAGACCTGGAAGATCCTGCGGGTCGGCAGCTTCCCGGAAGACGAGGCGCTCGACCGCTCCCGCGCCGAACGCACCTTCGCGCGCGGCCTCAACCCGGCCGGCGTCGGACGGCAGCTGCGCGCGATCCTGGCCTCAGGCAGCCGCAAGGAACGGCTGCGTCAGGTCAGGGCGCCGACGCTTGTGATTCACGGCACCGTCGATCCGCTGGTGCGCCCGGAGGGCGGCAAGGACACCGCGGCCTCGATCCCGGGCGCAAAACTTCTGATGATCGAAGGCATGGGTCACGCGCTGCCGATCCCGATGTGGCCGCAGATCATCGACGCGATCGACAAACATGCCCACGCGGCGTCAGCCAAGGCGATGCATTAGAGCATAATCCGGACCCAAAGGGCCGCGTTAGCGCAAAGTGGGAACCGGTTTTCCCTTGGGACAAACGCGAAGCGTTTGCCCGGAGATCATGCTCAACAAAGAGATTCAAACGGAAACGACAAGTCAGGGGAGGATGTCATGAAACTGGAAGGCGGATGCTACTGCGGCAAGGTGCGCTATGTGGCCGAGGGCGAGCCGATGATGAAAGCGCAATGCCATTGCCGCGAGTGCCAATATATCACCGGCGGCTCTCCCAACATGTTCGTTCTGATGCCGATTGCCGGCTTCAGTTATACCAGGGGAACACCCAAGGCATTTACGCGCAGCGATCTTGAACGCGCCGTGACGCGGGAATTCTGCGCCGAATGCGGCACGCATATGGTCACGCGGCCGGTGGGCATGCCGGCCGTGGTCTTGAAAGTCGGCACGCTCGACGATCCCAGCCTGTTCGGCAGCCCGCAGATGGCGATCTACACCATCGACAAGCAGGCCTTCCATCAAATCCCCGAGGGGTTGCCGACCTTCGAGCGGCTGCCGAGGCGGTGACGGGCGAGAACGTCATCCTGAGGTGCGAGCCTCTTCGGCGAGCCTCGAAGGATGACTGACGAAGGTGCAAGCGGCCCATCCTTCGAGACGCGCGAAGACGCGCTCCTCAGGATGACGGCATGCGCGCGGAGGCAGTGTTACCCGCCGGCCCAGACGTCGAGCACGTAGCGATTCTTGGTTCCGAGATCGTCGATCCAGCGCTGTGCGGCATCGGTGTCGCCGCCGGTGCGTTCGCGGTAAATTGCAACGAGCGCGGCCTTGACGTCGGGCTCCATTTTTCCGCCGTCGCCGCAGACGTAGATGATCGCGCCTTGTTCGATCAGGCTCCAGACGCGTTCCTTTTGCGCCGCGACCAGATTCTGCACATAGGTCTTCGGACCACCCGCGCGCGAGAACGCGGTGTGCAGTTCGGTGATGCCGCTGGCTTCGAACGCCTTCAGCTCGTCGGCGTAGAGATAATCCTGATCGGGATGCCGGCAGCCGAAGAACAGCATCGCCGGACCGAGCGTCGCGCCCTTGGCCTTTAGCGTGGCGCGCTCCTGCAGGAAGCCGCGGAATGGCGCGAGACCGGTGCCGGGGCCGATCATGATGATCGGCACGGAAGGGTCGTCGGGCAGCCGGAAGCCGGCTTTGGTCTCGCGAACCGTCGCATGGATCGTCTCACTGGGGCGGCGGCCGGCGAGATAGTTCGAGCAGATGCCTTTGTAGGTGCCGCGGCCGGAACTCGCGGGGCCTTCGACCACACCGACGGTGACGCTGCAGCGCGCGGGGTCGCCCGACGGCGACGACGAGATCGAATAATAGCGCGGCGCCAGCAGCGACAGCATTTCGAGATAGGCATGGAACGGCAGCTCGCAGGCCGGATGTTCTTCCAGAAGGTCGAACACCGATTTGCGCTTGCTTAAGATGTCCGAGCGATAAAGCTCTGACGCAGCCGCATCGTCGCCGACATAGGCTGTCAGCTTCGGCTTGGTCACCGGACACCGGGTATTTTCCGACATGATCTGGATCTGCTTGCGGGTCGCGACCTGCTGCAGCTCGACAAAATCGGTCAATAGCCGCCCGATCGATACGGCGTCTCCAACAGGCAATTGCGCGCGGCGGCCTTCGGCGGCCTGCAGCCGGATCTGGTCGGCGGGCAAAAATCCAAACCGGCGCGCGACCGAATCCACCAGCGCCGGATCGTTGCGCGGCACGACGCTAAGATGGTCGCCGACCCGGTAGGTGATATCAGGCGGCAGCTGCACCTCGATGTGCCGGGTCGACCGATCGGAGGCGTTGGCACCCAGCCTGTTCTGCAGTTCGGTGTTGACCAAAACCTTCATCGGCGAAACGCCGCCAAGCGCCGCGATTGCATTGACCGCCGAAGGCGCGACCGGCTCGATCTTGTAAAGCGGTTCGTCGTTCGCGCTGCGGCTGAAGCTGGAGTCGACGCCAAACTCCTTCACAGCCTGAGGTGCTGCCTTCGCAAACCAGTCCTCGAACTGACCGTCGAGGTCGCTGCGGGCATCGCCCTCCCCGCGTGCA
>JBGQCE010000252.1:0-5747 GCA_041495185.1 Bradyrhizobium sp. | reverse complement strand
CGCTGTCCTCGGAAGACAAGCAGCTCTGCGTCGAGGGGCTGAAGCACGGCGAGCGCTACAACATCAATCTGCGCGCCGGGCTGCCGTCGACCGTGAAGGAGAGCTTGCCGAAATCGGCCGAGTTCAACATCTATGTCCGCGACCGCAAGCCGTTCGTGCGCTTTACCGGACGCGCTTATGTGCTGCCGCGCACCGGCCAGCGCGGCATTCCGCTGGTCAGCGTCAACACCCCGGCGGTGAAGGTCGACGTGTTCCGCATCGGCGATCGCAACCTGATCAACACCGTGATCGACAGCGATTTTCAACGCACCCTGAACAAATATGAGCTTTCCAGCCTCGGCGATGAGCGGGGCGTCAAGGTCTGGTCGGGCGAACTCACAACCGCGACCACGCTCAACCAGGATGTCACGACGGCGTTTCCGTTCGATCAGGCGCTCGGCGATTTGCAGCCGGGCGTTTACGTCATGACGGCTGCGGCCAAGGGCCCCGGCAGCGACGACGATAATTCGCTGGCGACGCAGTGGTTCATCGTTTCCGACCTCGGCCTTACGGCGTTTTCCGGCAATGACGGCATCCATGTTTTCGTCAATTCGCTGGCGTCGACCGATGCAGTCGCCAAAGCGGAAGTGCGACTGGTCGCGCGCAACAACGAGATTCTGGCCACCCACAAAACCGACGAAACCGGTCACGTGCTGTTCGAGGCGGGGCTTGCGCGCGGCGAGGGCGGTCTGTCGCCGGCGATGCTGACGGTGAGCGGCGAGAAGGCCGACTATGCCTTTCTTAGCTTGAAAACGAGCGCGTTCGACCTCTCAGATCGCGGCGTTTCCGGCCGTACGGTGCCCGCAGGCGCCGATGCCTTCGTCTACGCCGAACGTGGCGTCTATCGCTCGAATGAAACGGTGTATCTCACCGCGCTTCTGCGCGACGGCCAGGGCAAGGCCGTGACCGGTGGACCCCTGACGCTGGTGATCGAGCGGCCCGACGGCGTCGAATTCCGCCGCGCCGTGCTGGCGGATCAAGGCGCGGGCGGCCGGAGCATGAGCCTGGCGCTCAATTCTGCGGTCCCGACCGGGACCTGGCGGGTGCGGGCGTTCACCGACCCCAAGGGCGCCACCGTGGGCGAGACCACCTTCATGGTCGAGGATTATGTCCCCGAGCGCATTGAATTCGATTTATCCAGCAAAGATAAGCTGATCAAGGCCGATCTTCCTGTGGAACTTAAGGTCGACGGCCATTTCCTCTATGGGGCACCCGCGTCGGGTCTCCAGTTGGAGGGCGACATGCTGGTGGCGCCCGCCTCCAGCCGGCCGGGCTTCGCCGGCTACCAGTTCGGGGTTGCCGATGAGGAGACCTCCAGCAACGAGCGTACGCCGATCGAAAATCTGCCCGAAGCGGACGCCAATGGCGTTGCGACTTTCCCTGTCAGCCTTGCGAAGCCACCGTCATCGACGCGTCCGCAGGAAGCCCAGATATTCATCCGGATGGCGGAAGCCGGCGGCCGCGCGGTCGAGCGTAAACTGGTGCTGCCGGTAGCTCCAGCGGCGGCGATGATCGGCGTCAAGCCGCTGTTCGGCGACAAGAGCGTCGCCGAAGGCGACAAGGCCGGTTTCGACGTCGTGTTCGTTGCCCCCGACGGCACAGCGCTGGCGCGCGATGGCCTGCGCTACGAGCTGTTGAAGATCGAATCCCGCTATCAATGGTATCGCCAGAGTTCGTCCTGGGAATACGAGCCGGTCAAATCGACCAAGCGCGTCGCCGATGGCGATCTGACGGTTGCCGCCGACAAGCCGTCGCGGATAACGCTCTCCCCGCAACCGGGCCGCTATCGCCTCGACGTCAAATCGACCGATGCCGATGGGCCGCTGACATCCGTGCAGTTCGATGTCGGCTGGTATTCCGATGGCAGCGCCGATACGCCCGACCTGTTGGAAACCTCTGTCGACAAGCCGGAATATCAATCCGACGACACCATGGTGGTGTCGGTCAACGTGCGCTCGGCCGGCAAGCTGACCATCAATGTGCTGGGCGACCGGCTGCTGACCACGCAAACCACCGACGTCAAGGAAGGCGCCGCGCAGGTCAGGATTCCCGTCGGCAAGGACTGGGGCACCGGCGCCTATGTGGTGGCCACACTGCGCCGTCCGCTCGATGCCGCAGCCCTGCGGATGCCCAGCCGCGCTATCGGGCTAAAATGGTTCGGTATCGACAAGAAGACCCGCACGCTGCAGGTCACCCTTTCGCCGCCGGCATTGGTGCGTCCCAACACCACGCTGAAGCTGCCGGTCAAACTGGGTGGACTTAGTCCCGGTGAAGACGCCAAGATCGTCGTTGCCGCCGTCGATGTCGGCATTCTCAACCTGACCAACTACAAGCCGCCCGCGCCGGACGATTATTATCTCGGCCAGCGCCGTATGACGTCGGAAATCCGCGATCTCTATGGGCAGTTGATCGACGGCATGCAGGGTACCCGCGGCCAGCTCAAGACCGGCGGCGATGGCGCCGGCGCCGAGCTGCAGGGCAGTCCGCCGACGCAGAAGCCCTTGGCGCTCTATTCCGGCATAGTCACGGTCGCCGCCGACGGCTCGGCTGAAATCAGCTTCGAGATTCCGGAATTCGCCGGTACCGCGCGCGTCATGGCGGTGGCCTGGACCGCGACCAAGCTCGGCCGCGCCACCACCGACGTCACGGTACGCGATCCCGTGGTGCTGACGGCGACGCTGCCGCGCTTTCTGCTCAATGGCGATCACGGCACCATGAGCTTCGATCTCGACAACGTCGAGGGTGCGCCCGGCGACTACACCATCAACGTCAAGACATCCGGTCCGGTGAAGGTGACGGGCAATCCCGCTACCACGGTGAAACTTGCCGCCAAGCAGCGAACCTCGATGGCGCTGGCGCTCGATGCCGGCGGCGCCGGAACGGCAAACCTCGATGTCGATATCAAGGGACCGAACGGGCTGACGCTGGCGCGGCATTATGCGCTCGACGTCAAGGCGGCGACGCAGATACTCGCCCGCCGCTCGATCCGGACCCTGGCCAAGGGCGAGAGCCTGACCCTGACATCCGATATGTTCTCGGATCTGGTGCCGGGCACCGGCGGCGTCTCGCTGTCCGTCAGCATGTCGACGGCGCTCGATGCTGCGACCATCCTGAAGGCGCTGGACCGCTACCCCCATGGCTGTTCGGAGCAGATCACCAGCCGCGCCTTGCCGCTGCTTTACGTCAACGATCTCGCGGCCGGCGCCCATCTCGCGATGGACGCGGAAGTCGATCAGCGCATCAAGGACGCCATCGATCGGTTGCTGGCGCGGCAAGGCTCGAACGGGTCGTTCGGGCTGTGGTCGGCCGGCGGTGACGATGCCTGGCTCGATTCTTACGTCACGGACTTTCTGACCCGCGCCCGTGAAAAGGGATTTGCGGTTCCGGATGTGTTGTTCAAGAACGCGCTCGATCGCATCCGCAACTCGGTGGTGAACGCCAACGAGCCTGAGAAGGACGGCGGACGGGATCTCGCTTACGGGCTCTATGTACTCGCCCGCAATGGCGCCGCGCCGATCGGCGATCTGCGCTATCTCGCCGACACCAAGCTGAACAATCTGGCGACGCCCATTGCAAAGTCGCAACTGGCGGCAGCACTGGCGTTGGTCGGCGACAAGGGAAGGGCAGAGCGGGTCTATGCGGCAGCCCTCGAAAGCCTCGCGCCGAAACCGGTGCTGGAGTTCGGGCGGGTCGACTACGGCAGCGCTTTACGCGATGCCGCCGCACTGGTTTCGCTCGCCAGCGAAGGCAATGCGCCCCGCGCCACGCTGACCCAGGCGGTTGCGCGCGTCGAAGTGGCGCGTGGACTTACGCCTTACACCTCGACCCAGGAAAATGCCTGGCTGGTGCTGGCGTCGCGCGCGTTATCGAAGGAAACCATGACCCTCGATCTCGATGGCGCAGCCGTCAAGACCGCACTGTATCGCAGCTACAATGCGGCCGAGATGGCGGGCAAGCCGATCAAGATCACCAACACCGGCGATGCGCCGGTGCAGGCGGTGGTGTCGGTGAGCGGTGCGCCGATCACGCCGGAACCTGCGGCCTCGAACGGCTTCAAGATCGAGCGCAGTTATTTCACGCTCGACGGCAAGCCGGCCGATGTGTCGAAGGTCAAGCAGAACGATCGCTTCGCCGTCGTGCTGAAGATCACCGAGGCCAGGCCGGAATACGGCCACATCATGGTGTCGGATTATCTCCCCGCGGGCCTCGAGATCGACAATCCGCATCTGGTTTCGTCCGGCGACACCGGCACGCTGGACTGGATCGAGGATGGCGAGGAGCCGGAGAATACCGAATTCCGCGACGACCGCTTCACGGCCGCCATCGACCGCGCCGCCGACGACAAGTCGGTGTTTACGGTGGCCTATGTGGTGCGTGCGGTCTCTCCCGGCAAATACGTGCTGCCGCAGGCCTATATCGAGGACATGTACAACCCCTCGCGCTATGGCCGCACCGGCACTGGCGCAGTCGAGGTCCGTCCGGCGAAATGAGCGCGCCAAGCAAACAAACTTCTTCGTCATGCCCGGGCAAAAGCGCGAAGCGCGTCTTCGCGCAGATGTCCCGGGCATCCACGTCTGTTCCACGCAGCGAAGAAGACGTGGATGGCCGGGACAAGCCCGGCCATGACAGATTGGGTAAGCGGCGGGTCGCTCGGATCGCTGGCACAGCATTCGTAATCATCTTCTTTGCCATCATTGCTTTCGGCTCCTGGGTCGTCTCGCTGGGGCCGCTCCCGCTGGCGCAGGCTCGCCAGGTCTCCACCGCGATCGTCGACCGCAATGGCAAGCTGTTGCGCGCCTATGCCATGGCCGACGGCCGCTGGCGGCTGCCGGTCGATGTGAGGGCCGGCATCGATCCCGGCTATCTCAAGCTGCTGCTCAGTTACGAAGACCGGCGCTTTCGTTCCCACGCCGGCGTCGATCCCCTGGCCTTGGGGCGCGCCGTGTTTCAGCTCGTCACCAGCGGCCGTATCGTTTCCGGCGGCTCGACGATCACGATGCAACTGGCGCGGCTGATGGAGCCGCGGCGCGAGCGCACGGTCTATGCCAAGCTTCGGCAGGTGGTGCGCGCGCTCGAAATCGAGCGGCAGCTGAACAAGGACCAGATTCTCGATCTGTATCTCGCGCTGGCGCCGTTCGGCGGCAATCTCGAAGGCGTTAGAGCCGCCTCGATCGCCTATTTCGGCAAGGAGCCTAAACGCTTGTCGCTGGCGGAATCCGCGCTGCTGGTGGCGTTGCCGCAATCGCCGGAAACCCGCAGGGTCGATCGCTACCCCGATGTCGCGCGCGCGGCTCGCGACCGCGTTCTCGATCGCATGGTCGAAGAGGGCCGGGTGCCCCAGGAGGACGCTGTTCAGGCGAAATCGGTGCCGGTGCCGCGCCTGCGCAAGCCGATGCCGATACTCGCGCCGCATTCCGCCGATCAGGCCATCGCCACAGTGAAAGATTCACCCGTGATCAGGCTGACGCTTGATGCCGGTTTGCAAAAAAACCTCGAGGCGTTGGCGCGCGACCGCGCGATCGCATTGGGTCCGAATATTTCCGTGGGCATCATCGCGGTGGACAATGTGAGTGGCGATGTGCTGGCGCGGATCGGTTCGCCCGATTATTTCGACGACCGGCGCGCAGGCCAGGTCGATATGACCCGCGCGGTGCGCTCGCCGGGATCGACGTTGAAGCCGTTTATTTATGGCCTCGCATTCGAGGATG
>JBGQCE010000251.1:0-5757 GCA_041495185.1 Bradyrhizobium sp. | reverse complement strand
GTCTCGAAATATTCCTACGGCTACAGCCATTATTCCATTCCGCTGTCACCGCCGCTGTTCTCGGGCCGCATCTTCGGTTCTGAACCGGCGCGCGGCGATATCCTCGTGTTCCGCCTGCCGAAGGACGATTCCACCGACTACATCAAGCGCGTGATCGGGTTGCCCGGCGACCGCATCCAGATGAGGGAGGGGCTGCTCCACATCAACGACACGCCGGTCAAACGCGAGCGTTTGAGCGATTTCATCGGTGAGGACCCCTGCGGCTCCGACGCCACCGCGCGGGTGAAGCGCTGGAAGGAGACGTTGCCCAACGGCGTCAGCTATGAATCGCTGGATTGCGTCGACAACGGCTTCTACGACAACACCAATGTCTACACCGTGCCGGCCGGCCACTTCTTCATGATGGGCGACAACCGGGACAACTCGACCGACAGCCGCGTGCTGTCGGCGGTCGGCTACGTGCCGTTCGAGAATATCGTCGGCCGTGCGCAAATGATTTTCTTCTCCATTGCCGAAGGCGAACATGCCTGGATGTTCTGGCGCTGGCCCACCGCGGTGCGCTGGAATCGCCTATTCACAATCGTGCGATGAACGACGAAACGCCTGATATCCAGACTTCGACACCAGGCGAAGCCAGCCCTCAGCCTGAGACGGGGCGCGAACCTGTGGCGGCGAAAAAGAAGCGCGGCAAGATCAGCGCCAAGGCAGCCGCAGCCGCAATCGAGGCGCGGATCTGGCACAAATTTGCCGATCCCACTTTGCTCGCCACAGCCTTCACCCACGTTTCCGCGCTGAAATCCGCGCGCAAGCGCGGCGACAGTTACCAGCGCCTCGAATTCCTCGGCGATCATGTGCTCGGGCTGATCGTGTCCGACATGCTATATCGCGCCTTCCCGAACGCCAATGAAGGCGAATTGTCGAAGCGGCTCGCCGACCTCGTGCGCAAGGAGAGTTGCGCGGACGTTGCGAAGTCGCTCGGGCTGCTCGATGACATCAAGCTCGGCGCGGTCGGCGCTGGCGCCGGCGCGCGTTTGCGCAAATCCGTGCTCGGCGACATCTGCGAAGCGGTGATTGGCGCGGTGTTTCTCGACGGCGGATACAGCGCCGCGGCGCAGTTCGTCGAGCGCAACTGGATCGAGCGGATGCGCAAGCCGCGGCGGCCGCTGCGCGATCCCAAAACGGTGCTGCAGGAATGGGCGCAGGGCAAGGGGCTGCCGACGCCGGTTTATCGCGAGGTCGAACGCACCGGGCCGCATCACGATCCGCAGTTTCGTGTCGCTGTGGATTTGCCGGGGCTGGCGCCGGCCGAAGGCGTCGGCGGCAGCAAGCGTGCTGCCGAAAAGGTCGCAGCCTCCGTGATGATCGAACGCGAAGGCGTCGGCGGCGGCAGCAATGATGGATGAATCCCAGGCCGATGCCGTGCCCACGGCCACGCGCTGCGGCTTTGTCGCGCTGATCGGCGCCCCCAATGTCGGCAAGTCCACGCTGGTCAACGCGCTGGTCGGCTCCAAGGTCACGATCGTCTCGCGCAAGGTGCAGACTACGCGTGCGCTGATCCGCGGCATCGTCATCGAAAACAACGCGCAGATCATCCTGGTCGACACGCCCGGGATCTTTTCACCGAAGCGGCGGCTCGATCGCGCCATGGTGTCGACCGCCTGGAGCGGGGCGCATGACGCCGATCTCGTTTGCGTGCTGCTCGATGCGCGGGAGGGGATCGACGAGGAAGCCGAAGCGATCCTCACCAAGGTGGCGACCGTTCATCACGAGAAAATTCTGGTGCTGAACAAGATCGATCTGGTTCCGCGCGAAAAACTGCTGGCGCTGGCCAAGGCCGCCAATGACCGCCTGAATTTTGCCGGGACTTTCATGGTCTCGGCGCTGTCGGGCGATGGCGTCGACGATCTCAGGCGCAAGCTGGCGGAGATGGTGCCGCCGGGGCCGTTCCATTATCCCGAAGATCAAATGTCGGACGCGCCGATGCGGCATCTGGCGGCTGAAATCACGCGGGAAAAGATCTTCCGCCAGCTGCATCAGGAACTGCCATATCAATCCACCGTCGAGACCGATAGCTGGACCGAGCGCAAGGATAAGTCTGTTCGTATCGAACAGACGATTTTTGTCGAGCGCGAAAGCCAGCGCAAGATCGTGCTCGGCAAGGGCGGCGCCACCATCAAGTCGATCGGCGCGGAGTCGCGCAAGGAAATAGCCGAGATCGTCGGCGTCCCCGTGCATCTGTTCTTGTTCGTGAAGGTGCGCGAAAACTGGGGCGACGATCCCAACCGCTACCGTGAAATGGGACTGGAATTCCCGAAGGAATAGCGTCCCGATGAACCTACCCAAAAACGTGCTGTGGTTCGAAGTCCTGCTGTATGTGTCGCTGGTGCTCGACGCGCTGTCGGTGGCGTTCCAGGATCGAACGCCGAGCAGGGAGATGCCGGAATCGATGATTATGGTCGCGACCGTGATGGCGGCCTGCCTGATCCTCCTGCTGGTCTACTTCGTGTGGCTGGCCGCCCAGCGGCGCAAGAACTGGCCGCGCTGGGCGCTGGTCGCCTCGCTGGTGCTTTCCGTCATCTCGCTGGTGCAGATCATAGGCGAAAGCGGCGTGCAGCTCGACAGCGGCATCGAGGTCGTCTCATGCGCCCTGACAGCGGCGGGGCTGTATTTTTCCTTTACCGGCGACGCCAAAGGCTGGTTCAACGCGTAGCGATTTACACATTCGTCATTCCGGGGCGATGCGAAGCATCGAACCCGGAATCTCGAGATTCCCCGATGTGCAATTGCACATCTGAGGTCTGGTCCTTCGGACCATCCCGGAATGACGGCGGTGAGATAGCTGCACGCACCAACGGAATCCTGTAGACTTGCTCCATGGAATGGACCGACGAAGGCATCGTGCTGGGGGTGCGGCGGCATGGCGAATCAAGCGCCATCGTCGAACTCCTGACCCGCGGCCATGGCCGCCATCTCGGCCTTGTGCGCGGCGGCGCTGGCAAGCGGATGCGCCCCTGGCTGCAGCCCGGCAACAGCGTGCGCGCGGTGTGGCGGGCGCGGCTCGACGAACATCTCGGCTACTACGTGATCGAGGGCACACGGCTGCGGGCGGCCACCGTGCTGGCGTCGTCGCATGCGGTGTATGGCGTGACCCATCTGGCCGCGCTGGCGCGGCTGTTGCCGGAGCGCGATCCGCATGAAGATATCTACTATATGCTCGACCGCACCCTGAACGATTTCGACGACATCGGTGAAGCCGCTATTCATCTGGTGAAATTCGAGCTGGCGATGCTCACTGAGCTCGGCTTTGGGCTCGATCTGGAAAACTGCGCCGCGACCGGGGAAACCTCTGACCTCGTCTATGTGTCGCCGAAATCCGGCGGCGCAGTGTCGCGGCAGGCCGGCGATCCCTGGCGCGACCGGCTGCTGCGGCTGCCGCCGTTCCTGCGCGGAAGCGGTGGCGGCCCGAACGGCTGGTCGGATCAGGACCTGCAGGACGGCTTTCAGCTCACGGGGTTATTCCTGCTGCGCCATGTGCTGGAACCGCGCGGGCAGGGCCATTCCGACGCCCGGGACGGATTTATCAATGCAGTGACGAAGCACCGGGCGAAGATCAGTTCCGTCTCTCTTTAGCAAGTCGTCCCGGCGAACGCCGGGACCCATATTCAGCGGCCTATCAGTTGGCGTGGTGGCCTTGGCCATTTTCCTTGCTGACACCTGTGGTTGGGTCCCGGCGTTCGCCGGGACGACGCATGCACTGATTCGCGCCTTGCCCGATTCACCCCAAAAGTTTAACCCCTCCCCATGGGAAAAAGACTGATTCCTCCGGAGCCGGCGGAAATCCACGAGGTGATGCTGCGCGATGCGCTGGAAGAGCGCTATCTCGCTTACGCGCTCTCCACCATCATGCATCGCGCGCTGCCGGACGCCCGAGACGGGTTGAAGCCGGTGCATCGCCGTATCCTCTACGGCATGCGGCTGTTGCGGCTCGATCCGGGCACGCCGTTCAAGAAATCCGCAAAAATCGTCGGCGACGTGATGGGCTCGTTCCATCCGCATGGCGACCAGTCGATCTATGACGCGCTGGTGCGCCTCGCCCAGGATTTTTCCTCGCGCTATCCGCTGGTCGACGGCCAGGGCAATTTCGGCAATATCGACGGCGATAATCCCGCCGCCTACCGCTACACCGAAGCGCGCATGACCGAAGTCGCGCGGCTGTTGCTCGAAGGCATCGACGAGGACGGCGTCGAATTTCGCGCCAATTACGACGGCCAGTCGAAAGAGCCGATCGTGCTGCCCGGCGGATTTCCGAACCTGCTCGCCAACGGCGCACAGGGTATCGCGGTCGGCATGGCGACCTCGATCCCGCCGCACAACGCGGCCGAGCTTTGCGACGCCGCGCTGCATCTGATCGACAAGCCGACTGCGAAGTCGCGCGCGCTGCTGAAATGGGTGAAGGGCCCGGATTTTCCGACCGGCGGCATCGTCGTCGATTCCAAGGAAGCAATCGCGGAGGCCTATGTCACCGGCCGCGGCTCGTTCCGCACCCGCGCCAAATGGAGCCAGGAAGAGGGCGCCCGCGGTACCTGGGTCGTCGTCATCACCGAAATTCCCTGGCTGGTGCAGAAGTCCCGGCTGGTGGAGAAGATCGCCGAGCTGCTCAACGAGAAGAAGCTGCCGCTGGTCGACGACGTCCGCGATGAGTCAGCCGAAGACATCCGGCTCGTGATCGAGCCGAAGTCGCGCGCGGTCGATCCGGAATTGCTGATGGAATCGCTGTTCCGGCTGACCGAGCTGGAGAGCCGGATTCCATTGAACCTCAACGTGCTGGTGAAGGGCCGCATCCCCAAGGTGCTCGGCCTTGCCGAATGCCTGCGCGAATGGCTCGACCATCTGCGCGATGTGCTGCTGCGCCGCTCCAACTATCGCAAGGAACAGATCGAGCATCGGCTGGAAGTGCTCGGCGGCTACCTGATCGCGTACCTGAACATCGACAAGGTGATCAAGATCATCCGGTCAGAGGACGAGCCGAAGCCGGCGCTGATCAAGGCGTTCAAGCTCACGGAGATCCAGGCCGACGCCATCCTCAACATGCGCCTGCGCAGCTTGCGCAAGCTCGAGGAAATGGAAATCCGCACCGAGGACAAGAACCTTCGCGCTGAATTGAAGGGCGTCAAGGGCATCCTCGGTTCCGAGACCGAGCAGTGGTCCAAGGTCGGCGAGCAGGTGCGCAAGGTGCGCGACATCTTTGGGCCGAAGACGCCGCTCGGCAAGCGCCGCACGATGTTTGCCGATGCGCCCGAGCACGATCTCGCCGCGATCGAGGAAGCCTTCGTCGAGCGCGAGCCGGTCACTGTCGTCGTTTCCGACAAGGGCTGGGTGCGTACGCTGAAGGGCCATGTCGCCGATCTCTCGGGGCTGACCTTCAAGACCGACGACCAGCTCGATCAGGCATTTTTTGCGGAGACCACCTCGAAACTGCTGCTGTTCGCCACCAACGGCAAATTCTATTCGCTCGACGTCGCCAAGCTGCCGGGTGGCCGCGGCCATGGCGAACCGATCCGGATGTTCATCGACATGGAGCAGGACGCGGCGATCGTGTCGCTGTTCGTCAACAAGGGCGGGCGCAAGTTCCTGATCGCAAGCCATGAAGGGCAGGGCTTTGTCGTCAACGAGGACGATTGCGTCGGCAACACCCGCAAGGGCAAGCAGGTGCTGAACGTCGAGATGCCGAACGAAGCCCGGGCGATCGCCACCGTC
>JBGQCE010000250.1:0-5768 GCA_041495185.1 Bradyrhizobium sp. | reverse complement strand
TGCCGCGCGAAGTCAAAGAACAATCCAGAGCCATCTCCGCAGCCAGCCTATTGGCGCTTGCTGTGGGTGCGGTGGCATTTGGCGCGTCACCATCGGTGTACTGGCAATTGGCAGATTTGCGGTGGGTCGTCTAGTGATCAAGAAAGCGCGTTTCAACCAGCTAGAAGTTGACAATTTGACGGTGCGCAGATTCCGCGTTGTTGAACACGAGCGGCGGATCGATCTGTGACGACCGCCGGTGGCAGCAAGCAAGCTGCATGAACCGCAAGCAATTGTTTCAAAAATTGGCGGCAACTATCGTCATTGCCGAACTGCCCAAGGAGGGGAGCTGCGACGTTGGTATTGAGCCCCCGGTCTCCCGGGTTCGGGGCTCTTTTATAAAAGTCTCACTTGATCCCAAAGTGAGCAATATTGACCAGTGAGTCGGGATCGCCGCGCAGCATACTGGTTCCATCACCGCCCCGTATTCGGCAGTCATCGGTGACTGAGAGTGCTGCACGCTCCCGCCTTACGCAGGGGTGCAACAGATGCCTCAAGCCTATAATCATTCCGACCCATCGCTACTTCCCATTGAACGGCCTCGCTGCCCCAAGTGTCAGGGCCGCATGATGCTGGCTCAGATCGAACGCGGCCCGGGTGGTACTGATCTGCGGACCTTCGAGTGCCCCAAGTGCGAGCACGTCCAGAAGATGCTGGTCGGGGACCCGTTGAAGTTAGCGAACACGGGCTGGACGGCAGGCGGGCTTAGGCCGCCGAAGTAGCCAAAAATGGAATTGAACGATGTCGGCGCTATTGGCCCCGAGATCGCGACATGCGTAGTTTCTGTGCTGGATTCCAAATAGTGTCAGTGGCGCGAATCAACATACAGGAGACAAAATGGCAGTGCAGATGACAAAGTCGCAGCTGATCGAGAAAATCGCTGCGGAGAACGAAGTAGTAAAGAAGGATGTAAAGGGCGTCCTGGAAACGCTGGCGACCATCGGCTATAAAGAGCTGAAGAAAAACGGCGTCTTCCTGGTTCCCGGTTTTGCCAAGTTCGTCGTCATTAAGAAGCCCGCTACCAAAGCGCGCAAAGGTACGAACCCCTTCAACGGCGAACCAATGATGTTCAAGGCCAAACCTGCTCGCAAGATCGTCAGAGCACGACCGGTCAAGGCAGCAAAAGACGCGGTATGAATGTCAAAAGGCCCCGTCCGGGGCCTTTTGCATTTGATGCGAAAAACCCGGTCGAAATGACAGAGTTTAGCGCCCGGCACCGGCATCAGTCGCAACATTCGACGAGGCGCGTCCCGAACCCGGCAATAAGCCGCATGTTCGCCGCGAACTATTTGTCCGCCGGCTGGTCGTCATGCGTGGCCTGGGCAATTTCACCCGCGGCGATATCGCCTTTGTGCGCCTGCGCGCTATCGGCGAGCCGCTCCTTCGCCGTCTTATGCACATGGGCAGCGAGCGCCGGCATCCGTTCGATCAGCGCGTGGAAGTCCTGGGCATCGAGCGCCAGGAGCCTGGTCTTGCGCGTCGCCGTTACCGTGCCGCTGCGTTTGGTCCGGTGCAATAGCGCGATTTCCCCGAAAAACGTACCGTCCGAGAGCCGGACGCGCTGGTGAGGCAGTTCGATTTCGACCTCACCCGCGGTGATGAAATACATCGAGGACGCGGCATCGCCGCGCCGTACCAGGATTTCGCCCGATTCGATGGTCCGGGCCTGCAACAGCCGCATGATGTCGGCGATTTCAACGGCGCTCAGATGCGAGAACAGCGGCACCCGCGCCAGCATCCCCCAGGTGACGACGAAATCGCGCCGCCGGACCTCGTCGGCAAAGGCCCTGGAGATGATCGCCACCGGCAGCGCAATCATCGTCAACCCGCCGATGATGGTGAAGACCGACACCAGCTTGCCCAGCGGGGTGACCGGAACGACGTCGCCATAGCCGACCGTGCCCAGCGTTACGATCGCCCACCACATCGCCTGCGGAATGGTGCCGAACTTGTCGGGCTGCACGTCGTGCTCGATGACGTAGAGCAGCGAAGCAAACACCAGCACCGCACCGGCCAGAATCACGAGGCAGCCGGCCAGCGTTCGCCGCTCGGCGTGAAGCGCGGCAAGCAGCGAGCGCATCGCCGGCGAATAACGCACCAATTTGAAAAACGGCAGTACGCCGAGCAGGGCCAGTATCGCGTGATCGCCGGCGACAAGCGCGATCGAGGCGGGCAGGAAGGCCAGGAGATCGATGATGCCGAGACTGGACAGCGCATATTCGATGCGGTCCCGCGCCGGCGATAATTTCCGCGGCGAGTGGCCGACCACGCTCCAGAGCCGGGCTGCGTATTCCAGCGCAAATACCACCACCGCGCCCACCTTGATGACGGTGAAAAGGGTACCGAAACGCGCGTCGTATTCCGGCACCGACGCCAGGATCATCGCCAGCACGTCGATGATGATGATGGCGATGATCAGCCGGACGAAGCGCGAGCCGACCGAATAAGGCAGTTGATCATGTTCAAGCAGTTCGTAGAGGCGATCCCGCAAATCCGGGGCGTTCAGCCGCTTTTTGCGCGGGAGGATCGCCACCGGACTAGGCGCTTGCCATTGCTTTTTCGATGGCCGAGAGCGCAGCACTGGCCTTGGCGCCATCGGGTCCGCCGGCCTGCGCCATGTCGGGCCGCCCGCCGCCGCCTTTGCCACCGAGCACCTGGGAGGCGACCCGCGCCAGATCGACCGCGTTGTAGCGGGAGGTGAGATCGCTGGTGACGCCGACGACAACGCCGGCCTTGCCATCCTCGGTGACGCCAACAATGGCGACCACGCCGGAGCCGATTTGCTTTTTGCCGGCATCGGCAAGGCTCTTGAGATCCTTCATCTCGATGCCTTCGACCGAACGCGCCAGCAGCTTGACGTTTCCGACTTCGCGCACCCCACTGGCACTTGCCGCCGAGCCGTTGGAAGCCGAGGCGCCGCCGCCCATCGCCAGCTTCTTGCGCGCGTCCGACAGATCGCGCTCCAGCTTCTTGCGCTCTTCCATCAGTAACGCGATGCGCGCCGGCATGTCCTCGAGCGTCGTGCGCAGCTCGCTTGCCGCTGATTTGGCGAGCGCCATGGTGCCGTTGGCATGTTGCCTTGCATGGTGCCCGGTCAGCGCCTCGATGCGGCGAACGCCCGAGGCAACGGCGCTTTCGCCGGTCACCGAGATCAGGCCGATATCGCCGGTGCGGCGCACATGGGTGCCGCCGCACAATTCCACCGACCAGCCGAGCGCGTTGCTGCCATGCTCGCGCGCGTGCCTGCCCATCGAAACCACGCGCACCTCGTCGCCATATTTTTCGCCGAACAGGGCGCGTGCGCCGGCTTCACGGGCATCGTCCACCGCCATCAGCCGCGTTGTGACCTCGTCATTCTCCAGCACCACCTCGTTGGCGATGTCCTCGATGCGGCTCAACTCCTCCGGCGCGATCGGCTTCGGATGCACGAAGTCGAAGCGCAGCCGGTCCGGCGCCACCAGCGAACCGCGCTGGGCGATGTGGTCGCCGAGCACCTGGCGCAGCGCCTCATGCAGCAGATGCGTCGCGGAGTGATGGGCGCGGATCGATGAACGTCTGGCGTGATCGACTTCGAGCGCAAACGCCGTGCCCGGCCTCACGGTGCCCTGCTCGACCTGGCCTAGATGCACGAAGAGATCGCCGGCCTTCTTCTGGGTATCGGTGACGCGGAAGCGTACGCCCTCACCAGTCATCAGGCCGGTGTCGCCGACCTGGCCGCCGGACTCCGCATAAAACGGCGTCTGGTTCAAAACGATGGCGCCGCTTTCGCCGGCCTTCAGGCTCTCGACGTCGTTACCGTCTTTCACCAGCGCCGCCACCACGCCTTCGGCGCTCTCGGTCTCGTAGCCCAGAAATTCGGTAGCGCCGAGTTTCTCGCGCAGCGGAAACCAGACATTCTCGCTGGCGGTATCGCCGGAGCCCGCCCATGCCGCGCGCGCTTTCGCACGCTGCCGGTCCATCGCATCGGTGAAGGACGCGATGTCAACCCCGATGCCGCGGTTGCGCAGCGCATCCTGGGTGAGGTCGAGCGGAAAGCCGTAAGTGTCATACAACGTAAAGGCGGTGTCGCCGTCGAACATGTCGCCCTTTTTCAGGCCGCTGCTTTTCTCGTCGAGGATCGTTAAGCCCCGTTCCAGCGTCTTGCGGAAGCGCGTCTCTTCCAGCTGCAAGGTTTCCTCGATCAGATTCTCGGCGCGCACCAGCTCCGGATAGGCCTGTCCCATCTCGCGCACCAATGCCCAGACCAGGCGATGCATCAGCGGATCCCTGGCGCCGAGCAACTGCGCATGGCGCATCGCGCGGCGCATGATCCGGCGCAGCACATAGCCGCGGCCTTCATTCGACGGCAATACGCCGTCGGAAATCAAAAACGATGACGCACGCAAATGATCGGCGATGACGCGCAGCGACGCCTTCTGCTCGCCTTGCGGATCGGCCCCGGTCAATTCGGCGATGGCGCGGATCAGGGCTGCGAAAAGATCGATCTCATAGCTGTCGTGCTTGCCCTGCAGCACCGCCGCGATGCGCTCCAGCCCCATGCCGGTGTCGATCGAGGGCTTCGGCAAGTTGTTGCGCACGCCGCCCTCGAGCTGCTCGAACTGCATGAAGACCAGATTCCAAATCTCGACGAAGCGGTCGCCATCCTGCTCGGGCGAACCCGGAGGACCTCCCCAAATCTTGTCGCCATGGTCGTAGAAGATTTCGGAGCAAGGCCCGCAGGGACCGGTGTCGCCCATCTGCCAGAAATTGTCGGAGCCACTGATGCGGATGATGCGGGACTCAGGGAGGCCTGCGATCTTCTTCCAGAGATTGAAGGCCTCGTCGTCATCGACATAGACGGTCGCCGTCAGTTTGTCCTTCGGCAACCCGAATTCCCTGGTGACGAGATTCCATGCGAGTTCGATGGCGCGGTCCTTGAAATAATCGCCGAACGAGAAATTGCCGAGCATCTCGAAGAAGGTGTTGTGGCGGGTGGTGTAGCCGACATTGTCGAGGTCGTTGTGCTTGCCGCCGGCGCGCACGCATTTCTGCGAGGTGGTGGCGCGCTGATAGGGACGCTTCTCGACGCCGGTAAAGACATTCTTGAACTGCACCATGCCGGCATTGGTGAACATCAGCGTCGGGTCGTTGCGCGGCACCAGCGGCGAGGACGGCACGATTTCGTGGCCGTTGTCGGCAAAAAACTTCAGAAAAGTCGACCTGATTTCGTTAACACCGCTCATATCGGTCCCATCGCAAAAACGCCCGGGAGTAGCCGCCAACGGCTCTTTCTCCAGCGCAACGCTTTTAGACAAGGGGGATGGCGGTGTCCAGAAAGTGTGCAAGCCGATCAGGGGCTTGCCGCACCAGCACTAGACCCGTTGATACCTCTCGCCGCTGCGTTGACAGCCTTGGCGCGGGCGTGTTTTCCTCCTATCTGTAAGGAGACAGTCACGTCGGGAGAGATCGGCTTTTGGAAGGCCGGCGCCGAAGGAGCAACCGCCCCGGAAACTCTCAGGCAAACGGACCGCGTGACTTGATAACATCTGGAAAGAGACGCCGACGGGCTTAACACCCCCGGACGTGTCCGCCGACGGGATAATACTCTCAGGCACAGCGACAGATGGGGCTTCGACAGGTTTTCTGAGGAATCCTCCTTGGGAACCGGGAGGGCCCTGTGATGCTTGCGCGCGAACCCGAAAGTCAGCTGAAACGAACCCCTTTGCACGCGCTGCATATCGCGCGCGGCG
>JBGQCE010000249.1:0-5771 GCA_041495185.1 Bradyrhizobium sp. | reverse complement strand
TTTGATCATTTGCATCGTTGGTGCAATTTGTTTTTGGGCTATTGATAAGTTTGTCAACGAAGCGCGCCTGGCAAAATCTTCTCAAACTGCTTGTGCCACTGATCTGCATAGCAGCTATCCTCCAACGGAGCTACCACTGG
This sequence comes from Bradyrhizobium sp., assembly GCA_041495185.1. GTDB lineage: Bacteria > Pseudomonadota > Alphaproteobacteria > Rhizobiales > Xanthobacteraceae > Bradyrhizobium. The sequence continues at coordinate 5,631 of JBGQCE010000249.1, read as the reverse complement.
CGGGAATTAACTGGCTGTAGCGCAGTCCACGACGCCGCCGCCAATCTCAAGCGGCGTCTGCGCAAGGCTTAGCGAAGGTCGGATGCCACCGGAGAGCACGTTCCCTCCCTTCCGAACGACCAGAACGCTGGGCCCACTCATGCATGGATCCGCCATTTGCCGTCATCAGGGGCAAGGATGGCGGAAGCCGTCCAGGCCGAGATAGGTGCCGGAATACGGGTCATAGGACCTGAAGCGTTGAACACAATAGGCAACTGCGTCGCCACCAACGTAGGGAGGCGGAGCGACGTAGGCCGGACCATAATAGCCGGGGTAGCCGTAATAGCCGTAGGGCTGCGTTGAGCCGATAATCGCCCCGCCGATCAGTGCGCCTGCGATACCGAGGCCAACGGCTGCGCCGCCATAGCCGCGGCGATATCGCACGGTCTCTACCGATGGCCCTGCTGCGCCTTGCAACATCAGCGGCGATGCTATCGGCGCCGCAGCGGCTGGCGCGGCGAGAAATGGCAGCGTGGCGACGACCACCGCGGCAGCTATAATTCTGGACGATGCACTCATTGCAAAATCTCCACATCATTTTCGTCAGCGTGGCAAACCTGCTGCGGATTGTTTTCATATACCGAAATGGCGGCGTTGGCCTTGATACAGGTCAACCCGCGACAGATGGCGAACATTGCTTGAGTTGCGGAATCGAGAAGGCTTATCGCTTCCCGATCTTCTCCCACAACCAGCGCGCGACCGCATCTGACGACGATGCGCCGTCGCCACCGGCGGCGCGCAGGTTCGCCTCGCGCATGACGGCGATATCGATTTTTCCGAGCAGCGGCTGCAGCGCCGCGCGCAAGGCCTGATCGGAAGCACGTTTCGGCGCGATCAGCACAATCGCGTCATAGGGCGGAATAGCGTGTCTGGGATCGTCCAGCACCACCAGATCGTATTTGGCGATCAGTCCGTCGCTGGTATAGCCCGCGATCACGTCGATCTCGCCGGAGGCGACCGCGGCATACATGAAATCCGGCTGCATCTGCCGCTGCGCGCGAAACGACAGCCGATAGGCCTTTTGCAGCCCGGCCCATTCCGGCCGCGAGAAGAATTCATAGTCGGCGGCCATCGACATCGCTCCCGCATGCGCTGCGAGATCGGCAATGGAATGGATGCCAAGCGCGTCGGCGCGTTTGCGGGGCATCACCAGCGCGTAGGCGTTCTCAAAACCGAGTTCGCCCAACAGCGTGACGTTCTGTTGCGTCAGCGTCGTTTTCAATTCGCCGAGTAATTCCTCGCGCGGCTTGATATCGGTGTGGTGAAACTGGTTGGCCCACAGCGTACCGGAATAATCGACATAGACGTCGATATCGTTGGACGCGAGCGCATCGAAGATTACGTTGGAACCAAGGCCCTCGCGCGAACTGGCCGTCAGTCCCGCCGCACGCAGCCGCTGCGCCATCAGCGCCGACAACACATATTGTTCGGCAAAGGTTTTGGCGCCGACGATGTAGCTCGATGGCGATCGCGCCATCGAGGGCACCAGTGTTGCCGCGACCAGCGCTGCAATGCCGATGCCGCCGAGCGCCACGCGCGCCCGGCTGCGTTGCCGAATCCCGATTTCGATCAAGGCCAGCAATTGATCGACCGCGAGCGCCAGCACTGCGGCGGCAAGGCAACCGAACAGCACGAACACCCAGTTCTGGGTCTGCAATCCCGCAAAGATGTAATTGCCGAGGCTGGTCTGGCCGATCGGGGTCGACAGCGTCGCGGTGCCGATCACCCAGACCGCCGCGGTGCGGATACCCGCCATCATGACCGGCAGCGCCAGCGGCAGCTCCACCGTGAACAGCGACTGGCGCGGCGTCATGCCGACGCCTTGCGCGGCCTCGAGGACCGCGGCATCGACGCCTTGCAGACCGGTGATGGTGTTGCGCAGTACCGGCAGCATCGAATAGAGCGCCAGCGCCAGCACCGCGGGCAGGAATCCGAACGCGGAAAAGCCAAATCCGAACCACGCAAGCGACAATGACGCGATCGCCAGCAGCAGCGGATAGAACAGCGCCAATAGCGCCAGCCCCGGCACCGTCTGCACGATGCTGGCAAGCCCGAGCAGCGCGCCGCGCATCACCGGATGGTTACGCGCAGCGATCGCCAGCGGCAGGCTGACCAGGAGTCCCAGCGCCAGCGCGGTGACGCTGACGCGCACATGATTGCCGAGGTAATCCGGCAGATGCGCCAGCGCCTCGCTCCAGCGTGGATCGGAGAAAACGCTCATGCAGCGCCATCCCGCGGCAGCAGCACGGCCAGCCGTTCGGCTTGCCGCCGCGGCGTGCGCAAGAGTTCGCCGACGTAAGGGTCGTCGCTACCGGAAAGCTCCGATGGCGTGCCTTCGGCCAGCAACCGTCCGGCGCGCATGACGGCTACGCGGTCGGCGAGCAGAATGGCTTCGGTCATGTCGTGGGTGATCATGACCGTGGTCAGCCCGAGCTTCTTGTGCAGGGCGCGGTAGTCGTCACCGAGCGCATCGCGGGTAAGGGGATCGAGCGCGCCGAACGGCTCGTCCATCAGCACGATGCGGGGCCTTGCCGCCAGCGCGCGGGCGACGCCGACGCGCTGGCGCTGGCCGCCCGACAGCTCATGGGGAAAACGGTCGCGATAGAGTGTGCGGTCGAGCCGCACCAGATCGAGCAACTCGTCCACCCGCGCGGAAATCTCCGCCACCGGCGCGCCCAGCAGCTTCGGCGTGATCCCGACATTGCCGGCGACGCTCATATGCGGAAACAGTCCGCCGCTCTGGAACACATAGCCGATGCGGCGGCGCAACCGGATCGGATCGACCGCGCGCACGTCACAGCCTTCGACGGTGATACTGCCGGAGTCGGGGTCGATCAGCCGGTTCGCCAGCCGCAGCAGCGTGGTCTTGCCGGAGCCGGACCCGCCGACGATGGCTAGAAACTCGCCCTCGGCGACATCGAGCGAGACGTCGTTCACGGCCTTGATCAGGCCGCCGTCGAAGCTCTTGCCGACGTGCGCAAATGCGATCAATGGCGGGGCGACGGTCATATCGTGGGACTATCACACCGCCACGAAGCAACCAAGCCAACGCGGCGCTTGCCTATTGCCGCGATCGGTTGAATTGTTGCAGCGGGGGCGTTAATCCTACGCCGCAACAAATTACCCGGGGAAACGCGTGCAGGCGGCTGTAATCGCAGGATCGACGGCTGTCGCGCTTGACGACGCCACGGTGGCATTCCGTCTGGCCGAGACGCGTCTTGTCTACACCGCGGTCGAGCAAGCCCGGCTCAGGATCGCGCATGGCGAGTTCGTCGCCATTGTCGGGCCGACCGGGTGCGGAAAATCCACGCTATTGAATGTCGCCGCCGGCCTGCTCAAACCGGCATCGGGAACGGTACGGATTTTCGACCAGCCCCTGACCGGCCTCAACCGGGACGCCGGTTATCTGTTTCAGGCCGACGCGCTGTTTCCGTGGAAGACCGCGATCGACAACGTCGCCATTGGGCTGGAGATCCAGGGCGCGCCGCGCGCGCTGGCGCTGGAACGCGCACAAGGCTGGCTCACCTCAGTGGGTCTGGGCGCATTCGGCAATCGTTATCCGCATATGCTGTCGGGCGGCCAGCGCAAGCGCGTCGGGCTGGCGCAAGTGTTGATCCGCGATCCCAAAATCCTGCTGATGGACGAGCCGTTCGGACCGCTCGATGCCCAGACCCGCCAGATCATGGGCAATCTGCTGCTGGAATTGTGGAATGCCGACCGCAAGGCGGTGCTGTTCGTCACCCACGACCTCGAGGAGGCGATCGCACTCGCCGACCGCGTCGTGATCATGTCGGCAGGGCCCAGTGCGCGCATCATCGGCGACTGGCGGGTGCCGCTTCCGCGCCCGCGCGATATTTCGGAAGTTCGCATGGAAAAGGATTTTCATGCGCTGCATCGGGAAATCTGGAGCGTGCTGAAGGACGAGGTGATGAAGGGTTACGCGCAGACGTCGCAAGCCCCAGTGGGGGCTGCGTGATGAGCCGACCCGCTTTGCTTTTCTTTCAGCTTCTGGTCGCGGTCGTCGTGCTGGGGCTGTGGCAGTTGCTCGCCACCGTGCCGATCTTCGGTCGCATGCTGCTGCCGCCGTTCTTCTTTTCCAATCCGGTCGACGTCGGCAGCCAGATCTTCGACTGGTTCTCAAGCGGCGTGATCTGGAAGCACCTCGCGATCACGCTTTGGGAATCGGTTCTCGCGTTTGCGATCGGCTCGCTAGGCGGGGTCATGGTCGGCTTCTGGTTCGCGCGCCAGCCCCGGGTCGCGGCGATCTTCGATCCCTATGTGAAGATGGTCAACGCGCTGCCGCGCGTCGTTCTCGCGCCAATTTTTACGCTATGGCTCGGGCTGGGCATCTGGTCGAAGGTCGCACTCGGCGTCACGCTGGTGTTCTTCATCGTATTCTTCAACGTCTATCAGGGCGTCAAGGAGGTCAGCACCACCGTGCTTGCCAATGGCCGCATGCTCGGCATGAGCGAACGGCAGCTGACGCGGCATGTTTACTGGCCGTCGGCGCTGTCGTGGATGTTCTCCTCGCTGCATACCTCGGTCGGATTTGCCGTGGTCGGCGCCGTGGTCGGCGAATATCTCGGCTCCGCGGCCGGGCTCGGTTATCTGATCCAGCAGGCCGAAGGCGTGTTCGACGTCGCCGCCGTTTTCGCCGGCATGTTCGTGCTGTCGGCCTTCGTCATCCTGATCGATCTGGCGGTGACGATGGTCGAGCGGCGCCTTCTGGTCTGGCGGCCGGACGCGCTTGAAGGGCGAGGTTAGGGTTTTGTCTGTCATTGCGAGCGCGAGCGAAGCAATCCAGAATCTGGGAAGAAATTGGATTGCTTCGTCGCTTCGCTCCTCGCAATGACGCCGAGGTGGCGAAACCACCTTCTCAAGGGGCGCGCGCTGCTCTATCGTGCGCTTAACCAATAGAGCCCGATCCAGCGGCCTCATGGTTCGAGACGCGCGGCGTTGCCGCGCTCCTCACCATGAGGGTTAGAGGACCTCATCCTGAGGAGCTTGCGAAGCAAGCGTCTCGAAGGATGAAGCCACTGCACTGGAAAATACTCTCGCACGGAGGAAACCATGAGGACGATTTTTGGCAGACTGGCCGGGACGCTTTTGGCGCTGGTGCTGACATCAGGTCTTGCCGCAGCGCAAAGTAAAATCACCGTCGCGGTCGGGGGCGGCGCCTGCCTGTGCTATCTGCCGACCGTGCTGGCAAAGCAGCTTGGCGAATTCGACAAGGCAGGGCTTGCCGTCGAACTGGTGGACCTGAAGGGCGGTTCCGACGCGCTCAAGGCGGTGCTCGGCGGCAGCGCCGACGTGGTTTCCGGCTATTTCGACCACTGCGTCAATCTCGCCGCCAAGAAGCAGGAGCTGCAGGCTTTTGTCGTTTACGACCGGTACCCGGGCCTCGTATTGGTCGTATCTCCCTCGCACAACGGCGAAATCAAATCGATCAAGGATCTCGCGGGCAAGAAAGTCGGCGTCAGCGCGCCGGGTTCTTCGACCGATTTCTTTCTCAAATATCTGCTGAAGAAAAACGGCCTCGATCCCACCAGCGCATCCGTGATCGGCGTCGGCCTCGGCGCGACCGCGGTTGCG
>JBGQCE010000248.1:0-5786 GCA_041495185.1 Bradyrhizobium sp. | reverse complement strand
CGAACGCTCGTGGAACCGCATCAGGTTCACCATCACGATCGGCCCCTGGTGCTTCAGCTCCTTAAGCCCCTCGATATTCAATAAATCCACGGCCATGGCTGGCTCCTTCTGCGCGTGCAAGGTCAGGACATTGTAGCATTGCGGGCGCGGCACTTGTCGCGCGGCACGAATCCGGCACAACCTAATCTGAACCGATGACTAAACCCGCGCCCGCGCCGCCTGCCCCCGATCCGGTCAGATGGCTCAATAACCAGCCCTATCTGCTCCTGAGCCTGACCTCGCTGTTCTGGGCCGGCAATATTGTGCTCGCACGCTTCGTCGCCGGTCATGTGCCGCCGATGACGCTGTCCTGCGTCCGGTGGATCGGCGCCTTCCTGATGCTGCTGCCGTTTGCCCGGCCGCATCTCGCGCGCGACTGGCCGGCGCTGCGCGCGCGGCTGCCGCTGATGGTGGTGCTGTCGGCAACGGGTTTCGCCTTCAACAACGCGCTTTCCTACTGGGCGCTGCAATACACCCAGGCGCTGAACGCGCTGTTGATCCAGTCGTCCGGTCCGCTGTTCGTGGCGCTGTGGTCGCTCGCGCTGTTCGGCGTGCGGCTGACCTGGGCACAACTCGCCGGCATCATGATCTCGCTGGCGGGCGTACTCACCATCCTCCTGCGCGGCGATCTCGCAGCCCTCGTCAGTATCGAGTTCAACAAGGGCGACGTGATGTTCGCCGGCGCGGTGCTGAGTTTCGGACTGTATTCGGCGCTGATGCCGCGGCGGCCGAAGACGCATCAGCTTTCGCTGATTTCCTTCACCATCGGCTGCGGCGCGTTGCTGCTGCTGCCGTTTTCGATCTGGGAATTCTCGACCGGCTTCACGCTGAAGTTCGATGCCTTGACGGTCGCGACCCTGATCTACGTCATGATTTTTCCGTCGACGCTGGCGTATCTGTTCTTCAACCGCGGCATCGCGCTGATCGGCCCGAACCGCGCCGCCCCGTTCCTTCACCTGGTGCCGGTATTCGGCTCGGCGATGGCGATCCTGCTGCTCGGCGAGCAGCCGCGGCTGTTTCACCTGATCGGCTACGTGCTGGTGCTGGCGGGCGTGGTGATCGCCTCGCGACAGGCATCGGCCGCGGTATGAACTTTCAGTTGCGGCGCCGGTATCGGCTTTCGCTTTGGCTTCGAGCAGGCTAGCCTGCCCGGCAAGAACGCAGGAAACCCCATGGGGAGACGACACAGAATGATTTCGCTATCGACACGATGCCTGCGGGCAGTCGCCGCATCGGCGCTGATCTTCGCAGGGCTCGTATCCGCCGCTCCTGCGCAGACGGCCTATCCGAACCGGACCATCACGCTGGTATTGCCGTTCGCCGCGGGCAGCGGCACCGACACCACGACGCGCATCATTTCGCAGCACCTGGGTATGGCGCTCGGCGTGGGAATCGTCATCGACAACAAGCCCGGCGCCAACGGCATGATCGCGGCGACCTATGTCGCGCGTGCCGCGCCCGACGGCTACACGCTGTTCGTCACCACCAACACCACCCACTCCGCCAATCCGTTCCTGCTGAAGACCCTGACCTACGACCCGGTCAAGGACTTCGCGCCGATCGCACGCACCGGCGATCTTCCCTTCATGCTTGTGGTCAATCCGGACCTGCCGGCCAAAAGCGTCGCGGAGCTGGTCGCCTATGGCAAGGCCAACCCGGGCAAGCTGACCTATGCCAGCGGCAGTTCGTCCAGTATCGTGTCCGGCGCGACATTCGCGCACAATGCCGGCATCGACATGCTGCACGTACCGTACAAGAGTTCGCCGCCCGCGCTGAACGACGTGATCGGCGGCCGTATCTCGATGATATTTATCGACGTGCTCACCGGCTTGCCGCACGTCAAGGGCAACGCATTGCGCGCGCTCGCCGTCACCACCAAGGAAAGGTCGCCGCTGGTGCCGGAATTGCCGACGATGCAGGAAGCGGGCGTGCCGGATTTCGACATCTCGTCCTGGCAGGGTTACTTCGCGCCCGCCAACACGCCAAAGGAAATCGTCACGCGTCTCAACGCCGAAATCCGCAAGATCGTCGAAAAGCCCGAGATCAAGGCGCAACTCGCGACGCTCGGTATGGACGCGTTTTCAGGCACGCCGGAGCAGCTCGGCAAATTCGTTGGCGAGCAGCTGGTGTTGTGGGAGAAGCTGATCAAGAACGCCGGAATCGAGAAGCAGTAAGACCCAACACCGAAATGTCAAATCGGGAGAAAGAAATGCCGAAATTCAGGGTGGTAACGCCGAAGGGCGCGAGTTTCACGGTCGCCGGTGGCGGTTATGCGTATGAAAAAGAGGCGCTCGATCCGATCGGCGCCGAAATCATCGAGGCGCCGGCCAATGAGGCGGAATTTATAGCCGCCGCCCGGACCGCTGACGCCATCTACGCCAAGGGCATGCCGATCTCGAAGAAGATCATCGATGCCCTGGAGAACTGCAAGGTCATCACGCTAGGCACCGTCGGCGTCGACAGCGTGGACGTCAAGGCTGCCACCGCGCGCGGCATTCCCGTCACCAACGTTCCCGACACTTTCATCGAGGAAGTCGCCGACCACGCCATGATGCTGCTGCTGGCAGGCTTTCGCCGCCTCGTCGAGCAGGACAAGATAGTCCGGCAAGGCCGCTGGACCGAGGGCCGCCCGGCGCTGCTGAAGATACCGCGCCTGATGGGGCAAACGCTGGGCTTCATCTCGTTCGGCCGGGTGGCGCGCGCAGTTGCCAAGCGTGCCGCGCCATTCGGGCTTCGGATGATGGCTTACGATCCGTTTATCCAGGAAATGTTGATTTCCGATCACGGCGTGCTGCCGGCAACCTTGTCCGAAGTACTGTCGCAATCGGATTTCGTATCCATGCACGCCCCGGCACGGCCGGAGGTCCATCACATGCTCGGCGAAAAGCATTTCAGGCAAATGAAGCCGAGCGCCATCTTCATCAACACCGGACGTGGACCGACCGTGGACGAGGAGGCGCTGATCAAGGCTCTGCAGGAAGGCTGGATCGCGCATGCCGCGCTCGATGTGCTGGAGAAGGAGCCGCCTTCGCACAACAATCCGATGCTCGGCATGGAGAACGTTACGCTGACAGCTCACGTTGCCTCGGCGTCAGCGCGCTTCGACGAGGCGCGAAAGCGTCGGGTCGGCCATGAGTTGTCGCTCGTTCTGTCCGGCATGTGGCCGGTGAGCTGCGTCAATCCGTCCGTCCTGCAAAATACCTCGCTTCGCCGCTGGCAACCTGTCGGCATGGACCGCGGTCCGAACAGCTAGGCACTGTCCAGCCACCCCGGCCTCCGCTTCCGGACGATGCTACGCATCGCCGGGCTCGGCCAGGCAACATCCGTGTCCTATCCAGATCCGCGTAAAGTGTGAGCCCCTAAAGGTTCTTCGGTTCATTGTCTTCGCGCGCAACCGGTTTCGCCGCTGCCGCCGGATTCGCCAAAAGCCTGGACACATATGCAAGCACGGCCTGCATTGGATGCAGCGTCGTTGCGGATTGCGACTGGGCCTTGCCTCCGCGCACCAGCCGTACCAGAGTGGCGATACCCGCCGCGCCCAAAAGCAGCAGCATCGGCCACGGCAGGCCCGCGAGCAGCGATGTCCAGCGCGACGCCGCGGCGACATCGATTGCGACGTGATGCTTACGCAGTTCTGGTATCAGCGCGGGATCGCCGAAGTCAGGAACGCGGCTGCTGAACGCGTCGCGCGGAATCGCGTCCGAAGATGAGGCACTGGCGATTGGACGCCTGAATCGTCCGCTGATCTCCATCCCTCGAAATGTCACTGCGGCAATGTTGTCGGCATCGAGCTGATCAAGAAATCCGCCGTAGGGCGTTAGAGGCGGTCTTCCGGCTTCTTCGATGATGAAACCGACGAGCATAGCCAGCAATACGACGATGCCGGCGACCCACCACGCTTTGTGGGATCGCCACCAAGGTGCATGGAGGGAATGGTCTGTTTCCGCTGGTTGCGTTGTCATACCGCTCGACCTCCGCATTAAACCTTGAATGCCGAAATAGCCGACCGCTTGACTTGATCAAAGATCAGCGCAAATCCCCCGGCTGCCGCGAGCACGGCCGCCAACAAACGCCACGACACCGGTGCCATCAAGGTGCCGGACAAAGCAAGCAGCGAGATGGCGGCGATGTCCACCGCGGACGCTGCCAGTACCCACGCGCCCGGCGTTGAACTCCAAAGCCGGCGCCGCTCCCGTAGCACGTACAAGGCAGCCTGATTGCCAAACACCAGCGTGACGAATGCCAGAGTTTGCAATTGTCCTGCGTCGAACCCGAATCGAAATTTCCCCAACGCTAAAACCGCACTGGAAAAACAAAGCTTGCAAACGCCCAGCATGATTGCGGCGAGTGTGATGTTGCGCATGCGCCATACGCTGGGCGATTCGGCAAAACTTGCACGGTCCGTGGTCAGCGACATGCTGAGAAAATCGTTTGTCACAAATAGCAGGACCATGAGGGCTGGCGTCAGCACCGCATGTCCGGTGACGGCTAGTCCGATCGCAAGGAAGAGTACAATCTCGACCTTCTTGACCAGCATGTTGAAGGTGTAAGTCAGCAACCGCTGAAATCCGACCCGGCCCTCTTGAACGGCAAACACGATTCCGGCGAGGCCAGGCTCGGTCATGACCATACCGGCGGCGGCCTTTGCGACATCAGTCGCCGAAGAGACTGCGATCCCGATCTGCGCCTGGCGAAGAGCCGGCGCGTCGTTGGCGCCGTCACCGCACATGCCGACGACGTGACCATGACGCTGCAGGGCTTTGACAAGTTGATATTTTCCTTCCGGCACGACGCGCGCAAACACGCCGAACTGGTCCGTGCTCAGTTCGCCGGACAATTGCTCGGGTGGGCAAACGGTACCGTTGATTCCGACCATGCGGGCAATCGCCGCCGCCGTCACCGCTGAGTCTCCCGTCACCATCACGGTGCGGACACCGAGCCCGTTAAGCTCCGAGATGAGTGGCGCCGAATCCTCCCGCGGCGGATCGCTGATCGCGATGAGACCTGCCAGGCGCGGCGCGTCGGGCGAGCCCATGGCGACCGCGATAACGCGGTGTCCCTGCTCCGCCAGCGCGTCAACCAGGTGACGGGCGTCAGCCGGCGGTTGTGCGAATTTGGAAATAACCTCGAATGCGCCTTTGACGATACGGCGCTCGCCGCCGTCGGCAACGATGACCAGCGCCTCCGCGATCTTGGTGGCAGGATCGAATGGTACGAATCGTACAAACCGCTCGGCTGCCTCGCCACCGGCCGACCTGGCAGCCGTTCGAATGGCGGCGTCAATCGGGTCCTGATCCGCTTCGGAACTCGCGAGCGCCGCGAGTTGCAGCACCCGCGCGCGATCAAACCCCGGTAGCGCTGTGACTTCGACCACCTCCAGCGCATTGCGGGTCAGCGTGCCGGTCTTGTCGGCACACAAGACGTCCATGGCGGCGGCCTCATGCGCGGCCGACAGGCGGGTGAGGAGAACGCCGCGTTGTGCAAGGGTCTGCGCGCTCAAGGCAGCCGACAGCGTGAACGTCGCCGGCAGGGCCACCGGAACGGTGGCCAACAACGCTGTCAGAGCAAGGCCGGTGAGATCGCCCAGCGGTAACACCAGAAGGTAAGCGTAGGCGATGATGAGAATTGCGACGGCGCCGTTCACGACCATGAGGTTGCGCGTTACGGCAAAAACGGCCGTCTGCTCGGTGCTGGATGAGTGGGCCGTACGCACCAGCTCGGCTGCACGCCCGAAAAAGGTCTTCGAT
>JBGQCE010000247.1:0-5827 GCA_041495185.1 Bradyrhizobium sp. | reverse complement strand
TCACCGCCGCCCATGATCTGTGAAACCAGCCGTGCGACATCCATGCCCGCGCCGATCTCGCTGGAGCCCGGCACCCCTCCCGGCGTGTTCCAGTCATAGGCATATTCGAGCGCGGGATTGACGTAGTTGCGGATCGCGGGATCGAGGGCCCAGGATTTTCGCAAGGCCGCATTGCGCAGATGTTCGGGAACGCCTTTGCGAAGAAACCCGGTGATATCGGTCGCTCCTGTCAAGTCCTCAAGCTTCGGCAGATCAGAGAGATCGAACGCCTCTCCCGCGTCGGCTTCGGCAACGGGCCCGGACGGGACATCGGCCGCGGCAGCCGGAGCGTCCGGCTTCGGCTCCGGCTGCTTCGCCTCCTGCTTGCGCTGCGACCATCGCGCAACAAAGCTCTTGTTGTCGTCGCCCTGGTCCGGACCACTCATGTGCGGCCTGTTCCTTCGTCGGGGGAACCGCCCGGCATTCGCCGGCGGTCGCCGCCCGCGCGATCCCGCTTGCGTTTATGGAATACGCGCTCGACATGGAACTGATCGACAAAGGCGGCGATCCACGCCGCGATATCAGGCGGCATTGGAACGGTGCCGATCACATCGCAACCGCTTTCGAACATCGCCTCCCCTTCGGTCGGATCGGCCGTGACTTTGGTCAGCTCGAGTTCGGGCCCGCCATCCTGACGCCGCAGCGCGACCCAGATTCGAGGCTCGCCGTCGGCGAGATTGTCGCGATAATTCGCCGTGTCCGAGCTGAACAGGTCGATGCTTGCAGAACCCGCGTAATAGATCGTTGCGTCGGGCTCGGTCGACAGCACGGTCCACGGCGCGGTCGCAGGCACTTCGTCGAGAATCATCGCCGGCGACCACAGGTGATCGATCCATGGATTGTCGATCGAACGGCGGCGCAGGACCACACCGACTTCGCGGGATGCCTCGGTCATCGCCATGGTCGATCCTCCGTCTTCCGGCCGATCATGCAACATTCGCAGTGGATGCCAACGGCAGCCCCGCGACCAGATTTTGCGGCTTGAGGCGTACCACTTTGTCCGCACCCATCGCCAGAATGAGATAGACCGGCCTGGTGCCGACGCGTTCGTCGACCAGCCGCGCGTCCTCGATGTTCAAGCGCATCAGGGCGACGATGCGCTCCGCGGCATTGTCATCCAGCCCCGCGCCATTCCACAAGGCGTTGCCGATCCGGGTACCTTCACTGTCGAGGCCGATGAACCAGCGCCAGTCGCGGTCTTCGATCGAAGCAACCGTCTCCACCTTGACGGCAACGCCCAGCAGATGGGCGACCCATTGTTCGATGACCCGGCACAGCCCGGCGCGGGCCTTCGGATTGCCGCCGATGTTCATGACCATCGCATGCGCGTCCGAACGCGACCAGTATGTCCAGGCGTTTTCGTCGTCCATCACGTCCATCTCTCCGAACGCCTTCGGTGCAAGCATGGCCGTGAGCGGCGACGAATGCATGTCATGTTGCGCGTGCTGCTGCGCCTCGATGACCTCAGCATCGGCCAGCAGCAAGGCACCGTCGTGGACGGTCGCCTGCTGGCTGCGATAGAACAGTTCGGCCGCGCGCAGCGTGTAAGGATCGTCGCAGCCCTCAAGCGCGTTACGCAGGATCAGATGGCAGAGCTGAGACAGAAAGATCGGCGGCAGATCGGCAGCGCCGTTGCGGGCCAGGGATACATACACAGCCTCGAGCGATGGTGCAGCGATCAGCCGGTCGCGGAAGTTCATCATGAAGGTCCAGTTCTCGCGCGCATCGACGTCGGCGAGAGCGGAAATATCCGCTTTTGAGACCGGGCGAAGGGGGTCGGCCAGCAGGCCCGCATGCAGGTTGCGCTCCGCCTCGCAGGCGTCGGCCGGCGGCATCAATTCAGGCCGCGCCAGATAGGCCATGATCAGCTCAGGCGTCGCAACCAGCCCGCCATGATCGGCACGGCGCGTGAGATGATGGCCCGAGGCGACCCAGAATTCTCTCATGTGCGATCCCCGCTGATGCGGTTAGTCGTGATCAATCCGAGAAGATCGACCTCTTCGGCAGGTCCATCAATGTCGCCTTCGATCTCATGAAAGGTAAAGGCGCTGGCATGCGCGTGCAACCGATCGGCACCCGGCGCGGTTTCGCGCGGCTTGAGGGTGCGAAAGCGCTCGCGGATTTCGCCGTTCTCGACGCTCCGCTGCACGGCGAGCAGGGTCTGGGGCGGGTGATCGCACAACGAGGCCGCGAACGCGACCTCTTCTTCGGCGGCAAGACGCGCGGCCTCGAAATCCGGTGCGCCGAATTTCTCCAGCAATTGGCCTGCGAGGCGCTCGACTATCGCCTGCCTGTCCGCTTCCGTCGCCTCGGTGACGATCGCGAGCGTGGACCAGCCGAGGCTGTCGATACCCAGAAAGCCTGACCGCAGCGCCACGCGTTGCTTCTGGCCGAGCGCGGCCTGGTCCCGGTTCCAGAATACAAACGCGCCGGAAACAGCCCATTCGCCGGGTTCCGCTGCCCGCTCGAACACAAATGTATCCGACGGGTCGAGCCTGATCGTCCGCGGAAATTTCAACATGTCCGCCTCATCCGAATTTCGGACCGCGCGCTTGCGGATCATACCAAGCTACCCTGGCCAGCGCATCCACCAGACTGGTCCGGTCGGGCGGCGCGCGGCCAGCGGGCGGGGCGACCAGGAGATCGCCATTGAGATCGATACTCCGGCGCTCGCCTGCCTTGCGCCCGGGAACCCGCTCCAGGTAATCCCGTGCGATCGCCTCGAACCCGCGCTCGTTCCAGCGGTCGAAAGCGGTCATGAGATGACGGGCGAAGCTGCCGATGATGGCATTGGTATCGATCATCTCAAAGCCTTCGCTCAACAGCGAAACGCCTGATGCGGCCTGCACCTCTTCGATATGCGCCATGTCAGCGGCGCGCAGGATGACCCCGAACACCAGCCACGCCGGCACGTCGGTCTCGGCGCAATCCGCCGGCCAGCCCAGCCGTGCGCCGCCCAGCAATCCCCCATCGAATCTGATCGTATCCGGCCAGTCGAAACTCACCTCCCGCTCCGGCGGGCAATGGGCGGCAATCGCGTCCGCCACAGCATTCATGCCGGCAAACAGCGCCCGACGCGCCGACAGCAGCGGCTCGTCGGGCTCAAGCACCACGGCGAATTCGACCAGATCGTAGCGCCGCACCCAGATCAGCGTTCCGGCGCCCGCCTTCGCCGCGATATCGCAGCCGTGCGCGAACGCGTCGCCAAGTTCGCGCAACGCGACCAAAGTATAGCCTGGGGGCAGATCGAGTGTCTGTTCCAAGTCCGCCAGACGCGACATCGAACAACGCATCCTTATGCTTCGCAATTCCGCGTTGTATGCTATCCCGCTCAAGGCGGCGACGCGAGCGGGTCTTGACCTTGCAGATCTTCGCCCTAGCAGGTACCGCGGAACCGTAGAACGAAGCAACAGCGCGGCCGGCACGCCGGTTCGAGGCCATTCATAATGAGTGCGACGTCGTCTCATCTCCTGATCTGCAGCTGCGAGAAGACCATGCCGCTCGACGCGCAGGCGATCGGGCGCGGCTGCGCGGCTGGGATCACCCAAGCAAACCAGCTCTGCGGCCTGGAACTTGAGCGGTTCAAGGAAGCCCTTGCCGACGGCGCGCCAATTACCGTCGCCTGCACCCAGGAAGCGCCGCTGTTTCGGGAAGTCGCGGAGAATTTCCCGCAAGCCCAGCTCACCTTCGTCAACATTCGCGAGACCGGCGGCTGGTCGAACGAAGCAGCCGCGGCTGGTCCGAAGGCCGCAGCGTTGATTGCCGCGGCTGAAGAAGACATGCCGCCGATTTCACTGGTGACGCTCGAGAGCAGCGGCGTCGCGCTGATCTATGGCCGCGACGAGATTGCGATCGAGGCCGCACAGCGTCTCGCCGACCGTCTCGACATCACCGTGCTTCTCACCAGGCCAGGCGACGTGACCCCACGGCGTACAAATGAGTTTCCGGTTCTCAAGGGCACGATCCGCAATGCGCGTGGACATCTCGGCCGGTTTGAACTTGATATCGACGACTACGCGCTACCGCTGCCCTCCTCGCGCGCCAAGTTGGTGTTCGGACCTTCGCGCGATGGCGCGACCTCGACCTGCGACCTGATCCTCGATCTCTCTGGCGGCGTTCCATTGTTCCCCGCGCATGAATTGCGTCCGGGTTATCTGCGTGCCGATCCGCGCGACCGGGCCGCTGTGGAGCGCGCGATTGCGGATGCGGGCGGCCTGGTCGGCACATTCGACAAGCCGCGCTTTATTCACTTTGAAGAGTCGCTGTGCGCCCATTCGCGCTCCGGCATCACCGGATGCACGCGCTGTCTCGATCTGTGTCCGACCGGCGCCATTACACCGAACGGGAATTCGGTAGTCATCGACCCCAATGTGTGCGCGGGCTGCGGCTCCTGTGCGTCGGTATGTCCGACCGGTGCCGCATCGTATTCGCTGCCGAGCGCGGACGCGCTGATGCGGCGGTTGCGCACGTTACTGCAGACCTATCGCAAGGCGGGCGGCAGCGACGCCATCGTGTTGTTTCACGACGGCGAGCACGGCGACGCCACCATTGACGCATTAGCGCGGTTCGGCGCCGGTTTGCCGGCGAATGTGCTCCCGCTCCGCGTCAACGAAGTGACGCAGCTCGGACCGGAGATGATCGCCGCAGTCCTTGCCTATGGCGGCAGCGGCGTCGCCATAGTGACGCGCGCCAGGCCGAGGCACGACATTGCCGGACTTCGCCGAGCGGTTGAGATGACGGACTGCATTATTTCAGCGCTCGGCTTCGGCGCAGGCCTGGTTCGTATTATCGAGACCGACGATCCGGACCAGTTGCGCGTCATGCTCGATGCGGCGCCCGCTGGCGTCGCGACGCAACAGCCGGCCGGCTTTGTTCCCCGCGGCGCCAAACGCGGTGTGCTCGAGACCACATTTCGTGAACTCCACCTCGCCGCACCTGAGCCGGTCGATGTCGTACCGCTGGCGCCGGGAGCGCCGTTCGGTGGCGTGAACCTCAACGTCGAGGGCTGCACGCTCTGCCATGCCTGCGTCACCGCCTGCCCGACGGGGGCGCTATCGGACAATCCCGACCGCGCCATGCTGCGCTTCACCGAAAGCCTCTGCGTGCAATGCGGGCTTTGCGAGTCCACCTGTCCCGAGAAAGTCATCACGCTTGAGCCGCGCCTCGACTTCAAGGCTTGGAACGCGCCGCTGCGCGTGCTGAAAGAAGAAGAGCCTTTCCATTGCATTGCCTGCGGCAAGCCCTTCGGCACCAAGAGCTCGATCGACCGCGTGCTCGCCAAACTCGGCGAGAAGCACTGGATGTTCGAGGGTGTCAACGCAAAGCGTATCGATGTCATCAAGATGTGCGCGGATTGCCGCGTCGAAGCCGTGGTGAACGAGGGCTTTGACCCGCATGCGGCACCGCAGCGCCCGCCGGTCATGACATCAGAGGATTATTTGCGCGCGCGCGATGCCAAGAAAGGCGATCCGCTTGAATCGTGAGGAGCACGTCGTGTCCGCCACCCATTCAGACCCGAGAGCACGTGCGACGACGAAGGCGTTCGGCATTCCCGGCGTAAAGCACGTCATCGCCGTCGCCTCCGGCAAGGGCGGCGTCGGCAAGTCCACCACCTCATGCAATCTCGCTCTCGGCTTCGCTGCAATTGGACTCAAGGCCGGCATCCTCGACGCCGACATCTATGGCCCTTCGCAGCCGAAACTGTTCGGTCTGCGCGGCAAACCGCGCCTGGTCGGCCCGCGCATGCTTGAACCGATGGAGCGCTTTGGCGTTAAAGTGATGTCGATTG
>JBGQCE010000246.1:0-5837 GCA_041495185.1 Bradyrhizobium sp. | reverse complement strand
GATTTATGACCTGACCGGCCCGCTCGCGGGCGGCGGTTCGGAGCTGCAATACATCGGCGCCAAGATCATGCTCGACCAGTACGCCAAGACCGGGGTCGAGGGGTACAAGATCGAGGCGGTCTACGCCGACGCCCAGAGCAAGCCCGATGTCGCCATCAACGAGGCGGTCCGCCTAGTCGAGCAGGAAAAGGTCGACATGCTCTTGGGTTTCTATTCATCGGCGCAATGCGTGCCGGTGGCCGGCCGTATCGAGCAGCTCAAGAAGTTCATGTGGATCACCACCTGCATCTCATCGGCGGTGCTCGACAACAAGAATTACAAATATGTCTTCCGCCCGCAGGCGAGCGGCGATCAGTTCGGCCTGATGACGATGGATTTTATCAACCAGAACTCCGTGGCCAAGTTCGGCAAGGAGCCGAAGGACCTGCGCGTTGCCATCATCCATGAGGATGGCGCCTACGGCGTCGACGTGGCCAAGGGCAACGAGGCCGGCGCCAAGAAGGCCGGCTTCAACATCGTGCTGAAGGAAGGCTATTCGGCGACCGCCCCCGATCTGTCCGCGCTGGTCACCAAGCTGAAGCGCGCGCGGCCCGATGTGATCTTCCACACCGGCTACAATCCCGATATCACGCTATTGCTGCGCCAGGCGCGCGAGCAGGGGCTGAAGTTCGGCGCTCTGGTTGGCCACGGCGCGGGCTACGGCGTCTACGAGAAGCTGAAGGAAGGTCTCGGCAACGACGTGAATTATGTCTTCAACACCGATCCGATTTCGATCTGGCTCGCGAACCAGAAATCGATGGATCCGAAGTTGCCGCCGGTCATCAAGATGGTCGGCGAGGAATTCGACAAGGTGAAACCGGGCGTCGCCATCCGGTCGGCCCATGTCGGCATGGCGGCGTCGAACACCTACGTCTTCCTGACCGAGGTGCTGCCGCGCGCCATCAAGAAATATGGCGGCGTCGATCCCGATGCCTTGCGCAAGGCGGCGCTGGAAGTCGACCTTCCCGAAGGCGGCACCATGCTGGGCTTCGGCGTCAAATTCTTCGGCGAAGGCACTCCGATGGCAGGGCAGAATGAACGCTCGTTCCCGGTGGTCATCCAGTACGTCGACGACAAGTCGTATGTGGTGTGGCCGAAGAGCCAGGCGCAGCGCGAGGCCGTGCTGCCGCTGCCGGCGGGCACGACCTACAGCTACAAATAGGCGATCCCTGGAGCCCATTCGGTTCTGATTGCATCAGAACCGAGGCTCCAGTCTTTTGTTTGACGCGTTTTCTCAGCGCGAGCCGGTACCCACTTCGCTCGAAAACGCTTCTACCCAACAGAAGGGACCGTCGTGCTGGTAGTTGAGGGCTTGGTCAAGCGGTTTGGCGGTTTCACGGCCGTCAACAAGGTGTCGTTCAGGGTCGATCAGGGCGAGATTCTCGGCCTGATCGGCCCGAATGGTTCGGGCAAGAGCACGATCTTCAATATGCTTTCCGGCACATTCGCGCCGTCGGCGGGTTCGATGAAGTTCGCAGGCGCCGAGCTTGCAGGTCTTGCGCCACACCGGATCATCAATCGCGGCATCGGCCGGACCTTCCAGATTCCGCGACCGTTCCACCGGCTGACGATGTTCGAGAATGTGGCGTTGGCGGGCTACTTCGGGCAGGGCCGGCACAGCCGCATCAAGGCCGCGGAGGCGGCGGAACGCGCGCTCGCCATGGTCGGCTTGCCGACGGACCGCACTGCAAGCGTCGACGGGCTGGGTGCTGCCGGCCTGAAAAAGCTGGAGCTTGCCAAGGCGCTGGCGACCGGGCCGAAGCTGCTGCTGGCCGACGAAAGTCTCGGCGGACTCGACGAGACCGAGATGGACCAGGCGGCCGACATGCTGCGCAAGATTCGCGACGAGCTTGGCATCACCATCATCTGGGTCGAGCACATCATGGGCGTGCTGATGCGCGTGGTTGATCGCGTGATGGTGCTGGATCACGGCGAGAAGATTTCCGAGGGCCTGCCGAGCGAGGTGTCGAGCGATCCGCGGGTTGTCGAGGTTTATCTCGGCACCGACGCCGATGCGACGCAAGCCGCAGCCGCCGAAGCGCGTCGTTAGCCGGAGCGCGCGCATGCTTGAGCTGAAATCGATCGATGCGGGCTACGGAACCTTCCAGGCGCTGTTCGGCGTCAGCCTCGACGTCAGGGCGGGCGAGGCGGTAGGCGTGATCGGTCCCAACGGCGCCGGCAAGACGACCTTGATGCGTGTGATCTCCGGCCTGATCCGGCCTCGCGCGGGCGCCATTTCGATGGAGGGCGTCGACATTCTGAAAACGCCGGAGCATCGCATCGTTAGCCTCGGCATCGCGCATGTGCCGGAGAACCGCCGGCTGTTTCCCCGTCTGACGGTAGCAGATAATCTCAAGATGGGCGCCTTCATGCCGGAGGCGCGGGCCCGCTACGCCGAGCGGCTGGCGTTTGTGTACGATCTTTTTCCACGCATGAAGGAACGCCGCAACCAGCTTGCCGGCACCATGTCGGGAGGCGAGCAGCAGATGTGCGCTATTGGCCGCGCGCTGATGTCCGATCCGAAATTGCTGCTGCTCGACGAACCCTCGGCGGGCCTCGCGCCGGTCGTCGTTCAGCAGGTCTTCGAACTGGTAAAGCGAATCCGCACCAGTGGCCTGACGGTGCTGATTGTCGAGCAGAACGTGCAGCAGGTCTTGCGCGTGGTCGATCGAGCCTACCTGCTGGAGGCAGGATCGATCCGCGCCTCGGGCACGTCGAGCGAGATGCTGGCCAACGACACGATCCGGCAAGCCTATCTTGGAGTGTAAGATTTTTTGGGGTTTAGGTGAAACGATGACGGATATTTTCGACATCTACCTGCTCGAAGCTGTCGTGAACGGCATCCTGCTCGGCGGCGTGCTGGCGTTGCTGGCGCTTGGGTTGAACCTGATCTTCGGCGTCATCGACGTGACATGGATCTGTTATGCCGAACTTGTCATGATCGGCATGTACGGCATGTATTATCTCGTCCAGGTCTTCGGGCTGCCCTATTACGTTGCCGCGCCATTCACCATCCTGCTGGTCGCAGGGCTGGGAGCGCTGCTGCATTTGCTTGTCATCGCGCCACTGCTCTCGGCGCCGCCGATCAACCAGCTCCTCGCCACCGGCGGCGTGCTGTTCGTGCTGCAAAGCTTCGCCACCGTCGCGTTCGGCATCGACTTCCGCAACCTCGGCATCCGGCTGCCGGTGCTGCAGTTCGCCGAGATGCATTTCAGCTATTCCCGCCTGCTGGCCTTCGGCGCGGCACTGATCGCCATGCTGCTGGTCTATTTCTTCATGAAGCGGACCTATATCGGCACCGCGATCCGGGCGATCTCGCAGGATCGCCAGATCATGGCGCTGATGGGCGTCGATACGCGTCGTATCTATCTCATTACGTCGGCGCTGGGTGGCGCGCTGGCCGGCCTCGCGTCCTGCCTGCTGGTACTGCAGTACGACATCCATCCGTTTGTCGGCCTGTCGTTCGGACCGATCACCTTCCTGATTTGCGTGCTGGGGGGGCTCGGTAATTTCGTCGGCGGCTTCGTCGCGGCGTTTGTATTCGCCGAAATCATCTCCCTCGGCGGACTGTTTTCCGATCTCGAGTGGGGCTATGTGCTGGCCTTCGCCTTTTTCATCGTCATGATGTTCATCAGGCCTGCCGGGCTATTGGCGAGGCGCTCGTGACCGCACGCCAGTCTGTGCCATGGATTGCCGGTGCAGCGCTGATCGCGCTGCCGTTCGTCTATCGCGATCCCTACCATCTGCATATCCTGATCCTGATCCTGATCTGGTCGTTCGCCTATACGTCGTGGTCGATGATGGGCCGCTTCGGCCTGGTTTCACTGGGTCATGGCGGGTTCATGGGCGTCGGCGCCTATGTGACGGCGCTGTTGTGGAACCATCTCGGTGTGTCGCCGTGGCTCGGCATTCCTATCGCGATGGCTGCAGCCGCGGTGCTGGCGGTGATCGTGGCCTATCCGTGTTTCCGCTTCCGCATTACCGGCCACTATTTCGTGCTGGTCACGCTGGCGCTGTCCGGAATCGTCCTGCAGGTCATTACCGCGACGCGCGACTATACCGGCGGCTCGCTTGGATACACGCCCGACCGCACCAAGGGCAGCCATCTGCTGGCGCTGCAATTCGACGACAAGGTGACCTGGTATCTGATTGCGCTCGGGGTCTGGGCGCTTGGGCTGGCGGTTTGGCGTTGGGTCGACGGCAGTATGGATCGCTATGCGCTGGAGGCAATCTCCGAGGATGAGGATGCCGCCGCCGCGGCCGGCGTCAACGTGACGATGGAAAAGCTCAAGATCACGGTGATCTCTGCGCTGATGACCTCGCTCGCCGGCGCGCTCTACTGCCAGTACCAGATGTTCATCTCGCCCGACACGGTGAGCGGCATTTCGGTATCCTTGCAGATGGTTTTTGCCGTCATCGTCGGTGGCCTCTATGTGTCGCTCGGGCCGACGGTCGGCGCCGTCATCACCATCATGCTGGCGGAAATATTGCGTATCGGCTTCGGCACCAAGGCCGTCGGCTGGGACAATCTCGTCTACGGCGTGTTGCTGGTGGTCTTCATCATCTTTCTGCCCAAGGGCATCCTGGGCAGCCTGATTGAGAGGCTGAAAACGCAGCGCAAGCCTTGAGGCTTGGACGAATTTTATTTTCGTAGTGAAGCGAACATGGCGGCGGTTACCAAAATCATCTTTCTTGGCGCAAGCAGTGCATCGTTCGGCATCAGCATGTTCCGGGATCTCTTCTCCAGTCATGATCTGGCCGGCAGCACCCTTGTTTTGGTCGGCAGGAACGTCGACAGGCTCGCGCGTGCCGAACGCCTTGCGAAACTGCTCAACGAGAAATCCGGCGCGGGATTGAAGATCGAGAGCACCACCGATTGGCGGGCTGCTTTCGACGGCGCGGAGTTTGTCATCAATTCGACGGCGATCGATCGGAACCGGCTCTGGAAGCTCGATTTCGAGGTGCCGCGCAAATTCGGCATTCGCCACACATTGGGAGAGAACGGCGGCCCGGGTGGATTGTTCTTTACCCTGCGCACATTGCCCGTCGTTTTCGATTTTGCGCGCGAGATGGAACGGCGTTGTCCGCGGGCGCTGTTCATCAACTTTTCCAATCCGGAAGGCCGTATCGTTCTGGCGCTGGGGCAATACAGCAAGATCCGCACCGTCGGTCTGTGCCACGGAATTTTCATGGCACGAGACCAGGTCGCCTCCATCGTTGGATTGCCTGCCGAACAAGTGGAGGTGTGGGGCGCGGGTCTGAATCATTTTCAGTGCCTGATGCAGATCCGTAATCGGGAGACCGGCGCCGACCTGTATCCGCTGTTGCGCGAAAAGGAAAAGGACCACGACCCCTCGGTTTCTCCTCTTACGCGGAACCTGTTCCGAGCCTTCGGTTATTGGCTCGGCTGTGGCGATGGCCATGTCGGTGAATACCTGCCATTCGGCTGGGAGGCCGGCGAGGGCGGGTACAATTTCGAATGGGACGAAAGCGAGCGGGCGAAAACGGAAAAGACGATCGACGACGTGCTTGCAGGAAGGTCAGAGATTCCATGGTGGTGGCTGACCCCATCGGGCGAGCGCGCCGTCACCGTCATTTCGGCCGTCCTTCATGATCGTAAACAACTCATTGAATCCGGCGTTGTCTATAACCAGAGTGCGATTCCGAACCTCCCGGCCAGCGCGGCCGTGGAAGTTCCGGTCACCGCAGACATGGCAGGCATTCATCCGGTTTCGCTCGGCCCGTTGCCCGATCCTGTCGCCAAACTCATGACCATTCAGGTCAACGTGCAGCAACTG
>JBGQCE010000245.1:0-5839 GCA_041495185.1 Bradyrhizobium sp. | reverse complement strand
CGAGGTGCAACTCGCGATCGATCTCGTGCGCGACATCCACCGTTCCGGCATTACCCTTGTCATCGTCGAGCACATCATGGAAGTCATCATGTCGCTGGCGACGCGCGTGGTGGTGTTTCACCAGGGCCGCGAGATCGCACACGGCAGTCCGCGCGAGGTCACGGGTAATCCGTCTGTGATCGCGGCCTATCTGGGGACGCGCGCCGCCAAGGCCGCCGCGGGCCATACGCCGATCGAGCTGATGGGCGGACCCCTGACATGACCGCGCCTTTGCTCAAGATCGAGCATCTGGAAGTGCGCTACGGCGACCTGATCGGCGTTTCCGACGTCTCGCTGGAAGTGCCCGATGGCAGCGTCGTCGCGCTGCTCGGCTCCAATGGCGGCGGCAAAACCACTGTTCTCAACGCCATCGCCGGTCTCATTCCCGTGCATTCCGGCGCGATTACCTTTCGCGGCGAGCAGATCGGCGGCGGAAGCGCATTCTCGATCGTGCGCAAGGGCCTCGCGCTGTCGCCG
Organism: Bradyrhizobium sp.; assembly: GCA_041495185.1. GTDB lineage: Bacteria > Pseudomonadota > Alphaproteobacteria > Rhizobiales > Xanthobacteraceae > Bradyrhizobium. The sequence goes on along the minus strand of JBGQCE010000245.1, from coordinate 5,323 downwards.
GAAGGCTGGCGGCTGTTCGTGCAGCAAAGCGTCGAAAACAATCTGATGCTCGGAGCAACGCCGCTGCGCGACAAGGCGCGCACAGCTGTGCTGCTCGAGCGGGTCTACGAAATCTTTCCGAAGCTTGCGGAGCGGCGCAGCCAGCGCGCCGGCACCATGTCCGGCGGCGAGCGGCAGATGCTGGCGGTCGGTCGCGCCCTGATGAGCGATCCCAAACTCCTGATGCTGGATGAACCATCGTTGGGCTTGGCGCCGACCGTGGTCGAGTCGATGTACGAGACCTTCGGCCGGTTGCACCGGGAAGGGTTGACGATCCTGCTCGCCGAGCAATCCATCGAGCTTGCGCTTGAGGTCTCGGATTTCGCGACCGTGCTGCAGGTCGGCAAGAGCGTTTTGTCCGGCACCGCCGCTGATCTTGCCGAGGATCCGCAGGTCCAGCGCGCCTATCTCGGCACCGCCTGACGCGCTAGCGTCATCATGATCTTTGCGGTCGCGGCCGCGTGGGAAGTTGAACAGCGGTTCAACCGCTGCCCCAGTTACAGGGAGTGGACGCATCAGCGCAGGCAGCGATACGGCACGCGTTGGCGCCGCCGAGATGGCAAGGCAACAGGAAGCGAGGGGCCGTGGCTGATTATTTGATCTTGTCGTAGGCGGCGGCAAAATCGGCAAGCGGCATCGGAATGGTAATGATTTCCTTGGCGAGGTTTTGAAACGACACCTTCAACTGCTTTCCCGATTTGAGAGCAGCCAGGAGATCGGCCGCGACCGGGGTGCTGGCATAGCAGCCCCTGTTTTCACAGGTCTGGATCTGCAGGTCGATCGCCTTGCCGTCATCGACCTGGAATTTGGCGCCGACCGGCAGATTTAGTCCGAGCGGCAATTGCACGAGAGCGACCGGAGCGCGGGTATCGCTGGGTACGCGAACGTTGACGAGGACGATCAGCTGTCCGGTTTTGCTCAGCACAGCCGTCTGCTCGATCGCGCATTCGAGCGGGGCTTCGCGGCTGGCGCTGGTGCACCGCGCCGCCCAGCCTGGCGGGGCCGGGGTGTTTGCAGGCGCGGGTTCGGCTTGTGGCGGCGTTTGCGCCGCGGCCGGCTCGGCCTTGGACTTGGACTTGGGCGCCTGCTGGGCGTGGCCGTACCCCGCCGATCCCAGAGACAGGATGGCCGCGACAATTGCAAGCTTTGTGGAAATCTTCACTGATCCGACTCCGGGATACGATGCTTTGCGAATGTGCCGGTGAGCGATCAAAGTCAAGTCACTCGGCGGCTTGCTTGATGGAGCGTTGCTTGCTCGCGGGACGTTCCTCGCCGGTATTGCCGGTTCGACCCCAGTTCGCAAACGCGTTCGAGAGCCTGTCGAGATAGAGATACACCACCGGCGTCGTGAACAGCGTGAGCGCCTGGCTGACGATCAGGCCGCCAACCATGGCATAGCCGAGCGGCTGGCGGATTTCCGATCCGGTGCCGGTGCCGAGCATCAGGGGCACACCACCGAGCATGGCTGCCATCGTCGTCATCATGATCGGGCGAAACCGCAGCAGGGCAGCCTTTCGGATCGATTGTTCCGGCGACAGATGTTCGTCGCGCTCGGCCGAGATCGCGAAGTCGACCATCATGATGCCGTTCTTCTTGACGATGCCGATCAGGAGAATGATGCCGATCAAGGCGATCAGGCTGAAGTCGAATCCGAACGCCATCAGGATTGCGAGCGCGCCGACGCCGGCCGACGGCAGCGTGGACAGAATGGTGAGCGGGTGAATGTAGCTCTCATAGAGAATGCCGAGGATCAGATACACCACGACGAGCGCTGCCATGATCAGCAACGGGATGGTGCCGAGCGATTGCTGAAATGCCTGCGCGGTGCCCTGGAAGCTTGAGCTCAGCGTCGCGGGTGCGCCCAGCTCAACCATGGCCTTCTGCACCGCCTGGGTCGCCTGGCCAAGCGCCACGCCCTGCGCGAGGTTGAAGCTGATCGTGATCGCCGGGAACTGGCCCTGGTGGCTGATCGAGAGCGGCCGGACCGGCACGCTGGTCCATTTTACGAATGCAGACAGCGGCACCTGATCGCCCGTGGTCGGCGATCTGATGTAGAGCTTGTCCAGCGTGTCGAGCTTGCCCTGCAGTTCCGGCAGGATCTCCAGGATCACGTGATAGCTGTTGAGCTGGGTGAAATACTGGGTGACCTGACGCTGGCCGAAGGCGTCGTAAAGCGTGTCGTCGATCAGTTGCGGCTGGATGCCGAAGCGCGACGCGGTATCGCGGTCGATCGTCAGCGTCAGCGTCGTTCCCGCGGACTGCTGGTCGGTTGCCACGTCGCGCAATTCGGGCAGCGTCTTCATCCTGTTCAGAATCTTCGGCGCCCACTCGTTCAGCTCGGCGAGATTGGCGTCCTGAAGCGTGTATTCGAATTGCGTGCGGGTCGGGCGGCCTCCAAGACGAACGTCCTGGGCGGCTTGCATGAACAACCGGGCGCCTTGCACCTTCTCGAGCTTCGGGCGAAGTCTCGCGATAACCTGCTGGGCGCTGGCGTCGCGTTCGTTGCGGGGCTTGAGCGTAATGAACATGCGGCCGGTGTTGAGCGCGCTGCCGCCGCCGCCGATGAACATGGCGATGCTGGCGACGGCGGAATCGGCCTGCACGATCTGGCCGAGTTCCTCCTGATGCCGCTTCATATCGGCGAACGAAATATCCTGCGCCGCTTCGGAAGCCGCCGTGATCAACCCGTTATCCTGTTGCGGGAAAAATCCCTTGGGAATGACGACGAACAGATAGACCGACAATGCCAGCGTAGCGAAGAAGATCAGGAGTGTCGTCTTGCTCCATTGCAGGGCCCGGTCCAGGCCGCGCTCATAGGCATGAAGCATCGCGTCGAAGGCGCGTTCGCTCCATTGATAGAAGCGGCCGTGTCGGGTTTCGCCGTGCGCGCGGAGGAAGCGGGACGCCATCATCGGCGTCAGCGTCAGCGACACTACCATCGATACGAAGATCGTCATCGCCAGCGTCACAGCGAACTCGCGGAACAGGCGTCCGATGATGCCGCCCATCAGCAGTAGCGGAATCAGCACCGCGACCAGTGAAACACTGATCGATACGATCGTGAAGCCGATTTCGCTGGCACCCTTGAACGCTGCAGCAAGCGGCTTCTCGCCTTGCTCGATATAGCGCGTGATGTTTTCCAGCATGACGATGGCGTCGTCGACCACGAAGCCGACCGCGATCGTCAAGGCCATCAATGACAGGTTATCGAGGGTGTAACCGAACACCCACATCAGCGAGCAGGCGCCGAGCAGCGCCAGCGGAACCGTGACGCCTGGGATAATCGTTGCCCAGATGCTTCGCAGGAAGATGAAGATGACCATGACCACCAGTGCGATGGTCAGCAGCAGCGTGAACTGCACGTCTTCGACGGCGGCGCGAATGGTCTGCGTGCGGTCGCTGATAATCTTGATCTGGATCGCGGGCGGAATGGCCGCGACCAGCCGCGGCAATTGCGCCTTGATCTTGTCGACGGTGTCGATGACATTGGCACCGGGCTGCTTGAAGATGACGAGGAATACGCCTCGCTTGCCATCGGCCCAGGCTGCCGTCTTCATATCCTCAGGACCGGACACGGCCTGGCCGATGTCGCGAATCCGCAACGGACCGCCGTTGCGATAGGCGATAATGACGTCGTTCCAGTCCTTCGACGCGGTCAATTGATCGTTGGCGTAGATCGTATAGCTGCGGGTCGCGCCGTCGATCGCGCCCTTCGGGCTGTCGGCGGTCGTAATCGTAATCTGGCTACGGACGTCTTCCAGCGACAGCCCCTTGGCGACGAGCTTGGCGGGATCGATCTGGATACGGATCGAAGGCTTTTGCTGGCCACCGATGAATACCTGGGCGACACCGGAAATCTGGCTGATCTGTTGCGCGAGTTGCGCGTCGGTGTCATCACTGACCTCGGTCAGCGGCAGCGTATCCGATGTCGCCGACAACAGCAGGATCGGTGAATCGGCCGGATTGACCTTGCGATAGGTCGGCGGGCTCGGCAGGTTCTTCGGCAACTGCCCGCCAGCGGCGTTGATCGCCGCCTGCACGTCATTGGCCGCGCCGTCGATGCTGCGGTTGAGATCGAACTGAAGGGTGACCGCGGCCGATCCCAGCGAACTGGTCGAGGTCATCTGCGCGATGCCGGGAATTTGCGCCAGCTGCCGTTCCAGCGGCTGCGCAACCGAGGAAGCCATGGTTTCGGGGCTTGCGCCGGGCAGGTTGGCGGAAACCTGGATGGTCGGGAAATCGACCTGCGGCAGCGGCGCTACGGGCAGGAGCGGATAGGCAACGAGGCCGACGAACAGAATGCCCGCCATCAGCAATGAGGTTGCGATCGGGTATCGAATGAACGGCGATGAGATGCTCTCGTTCATGGCTATTCAGCCTTGGCCGGGACTTGCTCGGAATTCGCCACCGTCGTCGCAACCGTCGATCCCGGCTGCACCCGGTATTGGCCCGCCACTATAACACGTTCGCCGGGCGAAAGACCCTGATCGACCACGGAGCGTCCGTCGATCGACCTGGACACCTTGATCCTGCGCAGCTCGGCCTTGTTGTCGGAATTGACGGCAAATGCGTAGAGGCCTTCGGTCCCGCGCTGGACCGCGTCGTCCGGAACCACGGTCGCATCTTTCAGCGTGATCACGAGCAGCCGGGTGGAGACCGACTGGCCCGGCCATAGCGCATGGTTCTTGTTGTCGAACACTGCCTTGAGGCGAATGGTGCCGCTTGACGTGTCGACCTGATTGTTGATGACCGACAATGACCCTTCGGAGAGCGTCTTCTTGCCGTCCGTCGTCATCGCGATCACCTTCAGAGGCTGCGCCGATTGCGTTTCATTGATGTAAGGCAGCTGTTCTTCCGGCGCGGTGAAGATGACAGCGATCGGCTCGATCTGCGCGATCGTCACGATACCGGTTTGCGTCGAGGCATTGACGATGTTGCCGATGTCGACCTGCCGCAGGCCGGCGACGCCCGAGATCGGCGACTTGACGGCGGTGTAGCCGAGCTGGGTCTGGGCGTTGGAAATGGCCGCATCGTCGGCCGCGATCTGCGCGGTCAGTTGCGCAACCGTCGAACGCTGGGTGTCGGTCTGCTGCCTCGTCGCGAATTCGCCGAGCTTGGTGTAGCGCTGCAGATCCAGATTGGCGTTGGCGAGATTGGCCTCGTCCTGCGCCTTCTTGGCCTTGGCCTGATCGAGCGTAGCCTGGTAGGGCCGGGGATCGATCTCGACGAGCAGGTCGCCCTGGTTGACCAGCTGGCCCTCCTTGAAGGCGACCTTGTCGATCTG
>JBGQCE010000244.1:0-5871 GCA_041495185.1 Bradyrhizobium sp. | reverse complement strand
CTTTGCGACACGTCGTGACCTTTCGCATGCAGATTCGTATGCCGTGGTTCGGCCGCCCGAATCTCTCGATGAGATCCTGGCTGTCTCGGACTTTCTGGCGATCACCATTCCGCTCACGCAGTCAACCAAGGGGCTGATCGGTGCACCGCAGTTGGCGCTAATGAAGAGGACGGCAATATTGGTCAACGTGGCACGGGCTGCATTGATCGACGAGGAGGCGCTTTATTCCGCCTTGCGCGAAAAGCGGATCGGCGGTGCCGCGCTCGACGTTTGGTACAGGTATCCGTCGGCGCCTGGTCAGACCCGACCATCGGCCTGTCCCTTTCATGAACTCCCGAATGTTTTGTTGACCCCGCACATCGCCGGCTGGACCGACGGGATGCTTGAGGCGCGTTCGGTGTTGATGGCGGAAAACATAGGGCGCGTTTCGAAAGGACTTAGTCCAAGGAATATAATATCAGTCTAATTGGCCGGCCCCGAGGGGGATGGAATATGATGCGAGAAAAGCGATGACAGGTTCGACCGATCTACGCGGTCAGGTGTCAGTCGTGACCGGAGGCGGACGTGGCCTGGGCCGGGCCTTCGCACAGGCGCTCGCGGGAGCCGGTTCGTCATCGCGGTGGTTGCGCGCTCGGCCGCCGAGATTGCCGAGACCGTCGCGTTGATCGAGCGAGCGGGTGGACAGGCACGCGCGTTCACCGCTGGCGATCTTAGAGATCGATCTGCACCGCGACGAATTGAGGGCGGTCTGATCGTCGGCGAAGAGGGCATTGTATCATCTTTGGTCGGACCGTAAGTCGCCGCATTTTTCATATGCGTTTATTGGGCCCGCGTCGCATTATCAGCGCCCAAAAAGTAGCGCAATGCGCGCGCATGACCGTTGTAGCCCTGATGTAGAGCTGCAAGCGGAATGTCGCGAAATCCCCGCCGATGCCGTCTGCGCGGGCCGTCAAATGGTCAGATGGCGTCGTAGGCTTCTGTTGGAAGCGATCGCGATACCTGCGCCATCGTCATCGGCGACAACGTCTCGCGAGCGGCGTGACTGGGTACGTCAGCCGACGGACGGCCAGCGAACGCGCCCAAGGTGCATATGAGAGCAACAAGTAAGATGATTTTTTTCATTTTGATTCCCCCTGCTTCCAATCCGCCATCTTTAAGCGAGGCAGTTTAATGAGCGGTTCAGGTGTCCCTGTTCGCAGGATTGATCTGGCAACGGGGTGAACTAGGGGTGAAGAGGCGATGGTTTGAATTAAGGCTTTATTCATTTTCCCAATTTGCCGGGTGGCGCGCATGATCCAAAGCCGCGTCACGGGCGTCAGGAAGCCCCTGCGGAATGGGGGTGATGGCGGGAACGGGCTGGTGCTGAGGTCGCCGGGCGAGCTTTTAGTTAATTGTTTGTGAAGGTTCTGGGAGCAAACTCAACACATTGTCGTTATGCCGTCCCGAGGTAGGAAACCGCGCTCCCACTAAGCTATGCCCGTCACCCTAGGCGACCATCATTCCAGAGCAAAGGATATCCTAAATGCGAGCCTCTCCACTCAAAGCGCTTCCTGTTGCGTTAGCCACGCTCCTTGCGACCGGTATTTCTGCATTCGCTGAAGACGGTGTCTCTGCCGACAAGATCGTGTTTGGTCAGGCAACTGCGCTCGAAGGGCCGGCCTCGGCTTTGGGCCAAGGCATGAAAATGGGTCTCGAAGCGGCCTTCGCTGAAATAAACAAGGCCGGCGGCGTGAAGGGTCGGAAACTCGAACTCAAGAGCATCGACGACGGGTACGAGCCGACCAAATCCATTGAAGCGGTCAAGAAGTTACTTGAGGACGACAAGGTCTTCGCCATCGCCGGCGCGGTTGGTACTCCAACTTCAGCGGCCACCCAGCCGATCGCGACCGCAGCAGGTACCCCCTTTATCGGCGCCTTTACCGGCGCTGAGTTCCTGCGCGAACCTTACAAACCCCTGGTGATGAATATTCGCGCCAGCTACTTTCAGGAAACCGAAGCCATGGTCGAACATCTGACCAAGGATCTCGGCGCATCCAAAATCGCGATCATGTACCAGGACGATGCTTTCGGCCAGGCAGGCCTTGCCGGCGTCAAGAAGGCGCTCGACAAGCGGCAGATGCAGCTCGTCGGCGAAGGTACCTTCGAGCGGAATACGGTGGCTGTTAAAGCCGCGCTGCTGGCTATCAAGAAGGTTGAGCCCCAAGCAGTCATCATGATTAGCCCCTACAAGCCCGCGGCTGAGTTCATCAAAGTGGCCAAACAGATCAAGCTCGACGCCACCTTTGTGAATATCTCGTTTGTTGGTTCCGACGCGCTTGCAAAGGAACTCGGTCCAGTGGGCGCTGGCGTTGTGATCACACAGGTCGTTCCTTTTCCGAAAGACGCGGCGATCCCGGTGGTCGGGCGCTACCAGGCTTCGCTCAAGGCGAACGCCCCGGACGCTCAACCAGGCTTCGTCTCGCTTGAGGGCTACCTTGTTGGCCGCGCGATCATCGCAGCGCTCGAAAAGGTCAATGGCGAACCCACCCGGAAAGCCCTGATCGAGGCCGTACAAAAAGCCGGCACCTTCGATCTCGGCGGTTTCAAGCTCGCCTACAGCGACTCCAGCAACCGCGGCTCGGATCACGTGTTCCTCACCGTGATCCAGGCGGACGGCAGCTTCAAGGCCGTCGATCGCCTTGAGAAGCCCGGAACGTAAACACAAGAGGCCGCAAAACACCAAAGGAAAAGCCCAGGCTGTTCGCGGTACGATTTTGCGATTGCTACCTGGAGATTGACGATGAAGACTGCGATATCGTGGTACCACCTTGGCCTTCGCGGTCGATTGTTTACAGCCTTTGGGGTCGTCGCTGCGCTCACCGTGCTGGCGAGCAGCAGCGCGATTATCTCCTATGATAGTCTTGGGCGTTCGCTCGGAGCGATCGCTGACAAGAGCCTGCCCGAGATCACCCGCGCTTCCAAGGTCGTTAGAGCCGCCGGTGAAGTCGCCGCCGCTGGGCCGCGCCTTCTCGCTGCAACAGACAAGGCCGAGCGCGAGCGCGCCCTCAAGGCTTTGACTGCGGCGCGTCAGGAACTCACGCAGACCATCAGTGCACTCGCCGCGGAGGATGCTGCAACCCTCAATAAGACCGCTGATCGCATGCTGGTGAATCTCGACCGGCTGATACAATCTATCACCGAACGCCAGACGATTGCTGCCTCCCGGGCCGCGCTTGTCGCCAGCCTTCGGAAATCGCATCAAAAGCTCGCCGAAAAACTGGCGCCGATGGCCGACGACGCCGGATTCACCCTGACGATCGGCCTGCAGACCGCGGCGGACAAAAAGGACCTGGAGGACGTTCAGAAGACGCTGGCCGCGCTGGCTGATAACGAACTCGTGTCGCTGCAGGCAATCCTGGAGTTGCGCGCTGAATCCAACCTCATATTGGGAATCCTTGTTGAAGCGGCTGACCTGACGTCCGCCGATCTGCTGCCGCCGGTCAAGGACCGGTTCACAGCGACAGCAGGACACCTTGGCAAGGCCGCTTCTGCCTTCAAGGATCCCGAGGCGTCGAAGCTTGTGGTCGAATTGGTCAAGACAGGCAAAGACAGCGGCAATATTTTCGATCTCAGGCAAAGAGAGCTGGTTGCCGCGAAGACCGGCGCCAACGTGGTGACGGAAAATCGCGCGCTCGCCCAGGAATTCGAAAAGGAAGTTGCAAGCCTGGGAACGCGCAGCGAGGCGGCGGCAGCCACTGCGGTCCGTGAATCAGAGGCGGAAATCCGGCAGGGCCGGATTATCCTGATTTGCCTCGCGCTTGTCAGTCTTGCCACCGCGCTCGTCATTGGCTGGTATTATGTTGGCCGTGGGGTCGTACGTCGCCTTGTGCGTCTCCAGAACAGCATGAAATCAATTGCAGCAGGCGACTTGGGTGCGGAGATCGCGACCGGCGGCTCGGACGAAATTGCCGACATGGCTGAAGCGCTGCAGGTCTTCAAGGGCAACATGCTGGAATCCAACCGGCTGCGCGCGGAACGCTCAGAAACGGAAAAACAGGCGCGTGCCCAGCGAAAAACTGAAATGCAAAGACTCGCTGACGAATTTGAGGCTGCAGTCGGTGAGATTGTACAGACGGTATCCTCCGCTTCAACGGAGTTGGAAGCCTCAGCGACCAGCTTGACAAGAACCGCCGAGGAGACACAGCAGCTCTCAGGGAGAGTGGAAGCTGTATCCGAGGAAGCTTCCTCAAATGTCAGATCGGTTGCCGCCGCAACGGACGAGATGACGGCGTCGATTGCCGAGATCAGTCGACAAGTCCAGGAGTCGAACCGGATCGCCGGCGAAGCCGTGAATCAGGCAGAGGCCACCGACGCGCGCATCAACGAGTTGTCGAAGGCCGCTTTGCGGATTGGCGATGTGGTGAATCTGATTACGACGATCGCGGAGCAGACCAACTTGCTGGCCCTCAACGCCACGATCGAGGCAGCGCGCGCGGGCGATTCCGGACGGGGCTTTGCGGTTGTTGCGCAGGAGGTGAAAGCGCTCGCTGCGCAGACAGCCAGCGCAACCAATGAAATCAGCAGCCAAATCGCCGGGATGCAGCTTGCGACGCAGGATTCGGTTGTGGCGATCAAGCAAATTGGGACCACAATCAGTCGGATTTCGGAAATTGCGGCAACGATCGCAACCTCAGTCGAGCAGCAAGGCGGCGCGACGCAGGAAATTTCCCGCAATGTCGAGCAGGCGGCACAAGGTACCGCCGAGGTCGCGACCAATATTGTCGATGTGAACAAGGGAGCTCGCGAGACCGGTTCTGCTTCGGCGAAGGTCCTTTCCTCGGCTCAATCCCTGTCCGGAGAAAGCAATCGACTGAAGCTGGAGGTCGCCAAGTTCCTAGACACCGTGAGGGCCGCTTAACAAACGCACGGCGAGCGCCGCCCTCTGGTCTACTCGATGACAATGCGCGGAGCGGGTTTGCCCGCGGTTCCCAAGGTGATCGCCGACCAGACATTACGGGCGATATCAATGTAATGCCTGGCATGAACGCTGTCGGGCTCGGTCGCGACAATCGGGCGTCCGTCGTCCGACGTCTCGCGAATGTGTATGTCTAGCGGTATCTCGCCCAAAAAAGGAATTCCGCGCATCTCCGCCTCAAGCCGTGCTCCGCCGTGGCCGAATATCGGCGTGACGTGATTGCAGGTCGGGCAACAGAAACTCGACATGTTTTCAATTAATCCCAGCAACGGTATATTCACTTTCTGAAACATCGCGACGCCGCGCCGGGCATCGATGAGTGCGATGTCCTGCGGCGTCGAGACAATGACCGCGCCGGAGAGCGGCGCTTGCTGCGCCATGGTAAGTTGCGCATCGCCGGTGCCAGGCGGCAGATCGACGACCAGAATATCGAGATCGCCCCACACCACTTCGCGGAGCATTTGTGTGATGGCTGAGATCACCATCGGCCCGCGCCAGATCATGGCGAGGTCTTCCTCCACCAGGAAGCCAATCGACATCACTTTAACGCCAAAGCGCTCCATCGGTTCAAGCATGCGCGGGCCGACCAGGCGCGGTTTGCCGCGCAGACCGAACAGTTTCGGCTGCGAAGGGCCATAGATGTCGGCATCGAGGATGCCGGCCTTGAGTCCAATTGCAGCGAAGCCGAGAGCGAGATTGCATGAGGTGGTGGACTTGCCGACGCCTCCCTTGCCGGAGGCGACGGCGATGACGTGCTTTACGCCGGGAATGCCGAACGCCTTCGTCGTCGCACGCGCTCTCGGGTCTGAATGGGTGGCGGACACGACGTGCTCCTCACGATTCAAGCGGATCGCCTTTCTTGGCATCGCGCGCGCGCAAATAATCCTCTGATGTCATGACCGGCGGGCGCTGCGGTG
>JBGQCE010000243.1:0-5916 GCA_041495185.1 Bradyrhizobium sp. | reverse complement strand
TGGTCCGGATAGAAGTCCGGCTTTCCCGTTCGAAAGTCCCGCAGGTCTCGCATGCAATATCCGACGATCTGGCATTCCAGTTTGATCTTCTATCTCTTAGCGAAATTTTCGATCGAGTGCGCGGCAATTTACTGCCGGAGAGACGTCGATTTCAGCAAGTTAATTGCGTGTATGCGAGGTTCACGATGAAGATTTTCTGGACGGTTTGGCAAAATAAATCGATGCTATTTTGAGCCCTCGATTGCGTATCAACGCTTGTTGACTATTTCTGATATTGGCGTAGGTGAAACGTCAAATCATCAATCGTTGCAGGGGTTTTTCGCCTCTCTTGAGGCCAAACAACTCGTTCGTTCTACATTAACGCAATCGGAAAAACGAAAACACATGAGCGCATTCCATAGAGAGAAAGTTCTTTCTGTCCGGCACTGGACCGATACGCTTTTCAGCTTCACCGCCACCCGCAATTCCAGCTTCCGGTTCCTGAACGGGCAGTTCGCGATGATCGGGATCGAGGTCGACGGCCGTCCGCTGATGCGAGCCTACAGCATGGCGAGCGCCAATCACGAGGAAGCGCTGGAATTCTTCTCGATCAAGGTCGCCGACGGGCCGCTGACCTCAAGGCTTCAGCGGATCAAGGAGGGCGATACCATCCTGGTCGGGCGCAAGGCGACCGGCACGCTGATATCAGACAATCTGATCCCCGGAAAACGCCTGCTGTTGCTGTCGACCGGAACGGGTCTGGCGCCGTTCGCAAGCCTGATCAAGGATCCGGAAGTGTACGAGCGATTCGAAACCATCGTGCTGGTTCACGGCTGCCGGCAGGTGTCCGAGCTTGCCTATGGCGAAGAGCTGGTGGCGAAGCTGCGGGACGACGAATTGTTCGGGCCGCTCTTGACGGAGAAGCTGGTGTATTACCCGACCGTCACCCGCGAGCCGTTCCGCAACCGCGGCCGGATCACCGACCTGATCACCTCGGAACAGTTGTTTGACGATATCGGTCAGCCGCCGCTCGACATCGGCAACGACCGGATCATGATGTGCGGCAGCCCCGGCATGCTGGACGAGCTGCGCCAGATGTTTGAAGCGCGCGGCTTTCTCGAAGGCAGCAACAGCGAGCCCGGCCATTTTGTGATCGAGAAGGCGTTCGTCGAACGCTGAGTCTAGCGTCGTCCCGGCCTTGAGCCGGGACCCATAACCACCGATGTTAGTTGCTGTGAAAAACGGCTACCCGATCACCTGGTTGATGGGACACGGCGTGGGTCCCGGCGTTCGCCGGGACGACGTTGAAATAATCTGCGCGCGCGCCCTCAGATGTGCAATTGCACATCGGGGAATGACGATCGTTGCATCACAACCAATGTTGATGGTGCTATCAGGCTCCCTGCTGCTATAAATACCTGCTGATGACGCGCGGCTTTTCGCCGACGCGAGCGAATAGCGGGAGCGAACGAGGCCTTGTCCGTATCCGACCATGCCGGCTTGACGAAAACCGCCTTCGTATTCGCGGGCGGAGGCAGCTTCGGCGCGATTCAGGTGGGCATGATGCATTCGCTCGCCGCCCACGGAATTCTTGCCGATATGGTGGTCGGCTCCAGCGTCGGCGCCCTGAACGGCGCTTATTATGCGGGCGATCCCACGCTGAAGGGTGTTCTGGCGCTGGAGGCGATCTGGCGCGGATTGCGGCGGCACGACATTTTCCCGGTGAATTGGCGGACGCTATTGGGATTTGTCTGGCGCCGGGATTTCCTGATCCCGCATGACGGCATTCAGAAGCTGATCGACGATCATCTGCCCTATCGCAATCTGCAGGATGCGAAGCTCCCGGTTCACATCGTCACGACCGATATCGTCTCCGGCGACAGCATTGTGTTGTCGGAAGGCTCGGCCGCCCAGGCGATCATCGCCTCGACGGCGATCCCCGGCGCATTCGCGCCGATCCGCTACAAGGAGCTTTATCTGGCCGACGGCGCGATCTCCTCCAACACGCCGATCAGGGTCGCGGTTGCGAAGGGCGCGCAGCGCCTGATCATTCTGCCGACGGGCTACGCCTGCGCTACCAACAAGCCTCCGGTCGGCGCAGTCGCAAATGCGCTGCACGCGCTGACGCTTCTGATCGCGCGCCAATTGGTGAGCGAGCTGGAAGATCTCGCCCCCGATATCGAATACTTCGTGGTGCCGCCATTATGTCCGCTGGTGGGCTCGCCCTACGACTTCTCGCGAACATCGGATCATATCGAGCGCGCGATCCAGAGCACCGACGCGTGGCTCGCGCAAAAGGGCCTGGAGCAGCGCGGCATTCCCCACGAGATGCGCCCGCACCGTCACTGAGCCATTCAATGTCAGCTCAAATTACGTTGCACCGCAATAAGCGCGTGGTGCGCGATATCGCGCTTCACGGGACGGATTGATTATCCGCCGGATGATTCGGTAGCCTTGAGACAATCCGCGGTCATGCCCGTGACCTTACGGCCCGATATCGTGTACAGCATTGTTTTGTTGGTTGGATAAGCTGCGGCTGAAAAACAATAATACGGCAGAACCTGCCTAAAGGGGTCCCATGGAAACGTTGATGCTTCCGTTCTCGCCACGCTTCATCGTTCTGACGATCTGCGCCGTCGTCACGGCATTGCTTCTGGGTATCGGGATATTGGATCGCAAGGCGTTCGATCTGGTGCTGATCCCGATGGTCATTTTCGGGGGTCTGACGGCTCTCGGCATTCGCGATCTCCTGCAGCAAAATCACGCGGTGTTGCGGAACTATCCGATCTCGGCGCATCTGCGCTTCCTGCTGGAAGAGATCCGGCCGGAGATGCGGCAGTACTTCTTCGAAAGCGAGAAGGACGGCATGCCGTTCAGCCGCGACACCCGCGCGGTGATCTATCAGCGTGCGAAGATGGTGCTCGACAAGCGGCCGTTCGGCACCCAGGAGGATGTCTATCGCGAGGGCTATGAATGGATGCACCATTCGGTGGCGCCGAAACCCCACGCGACCGAAAAGTTTCGCGTCATGATTGGCGGGCCGGATTGCACCAAGCCCTATTCGGCCTCGGTGTTCAATATCTCGGCGATGAGTTTTGGCGCCTTGAGCCCAAACGCGGTGCGCGCGCTGAACGCGGGCGCCAAGAAGGGCGGCTTCGCGCATGACACCGGCGAGGGCGGCGTCAGTCCCTATCATCGCGAGAACGGCGGCGATATTATCTGGGAGATCGGCTCCGGATATTTCGGCTGCCGCAACCGTGACGGTTCGTTCAATCGGGAAGAATTCGCGCGCGTCGCCTCCGACGACCAGATCAAGATGGTCGAACTCAAGGTCAGCCAGGGCGCCAAGCCCGGCCATGGTGGCGTGCTGCCGGCGGCCAAGGTCTCCGAAGAGATTTCCCGGATCAGGGGCGTGGCGATGGGCGAGGACTGCATCTCGCCGGCCACTCACCGGGCGTTTTCGACCCCGCTGGAAATGATGGCCTTCATTGGTGAGATGCGGCGGCTGTCCGGCGGCAAGCCCGCCGGTTTCAAGCTTTGCATCGGCCACCCCTGGGAGTTTCTCGCGATCTGCAAGGCGATGCTTCAGACTGGAATCTATCCTGACTTCATTGTCGTCGACGGCAATGAAGGCGGCACCGGCGCGGCACCGGTGGAATTCATGGACCATCTGGGCATGCCGATGCGGGAGGGCGTCAATTTCGTCCACAACGCGCTGATCGGCATCAATGCGCGCGATCGCATCCGTATCGGCGCCGCCGGGAAAATCGCGACTGCATTCGATATGGCGCGCGCCATGGCGATCGGCGCCGACTGGTGCAATTCGGCGCGCGGCTTCATGTTCTCTCTCGGCTGCATCCAGTCGCTGAGCTGCCATACCGATCGATGTCCGACCGGTGTGACCACGCAGGACCCATCCCGCGCCCGCGCACTGGTGGTGCCGCACAAGATCGAGCGAGTTTACAACTATCATCGCGCAACGCTGCACGCGCTGACCGAACTTATTGCCGCCGCGGGGCTCGAGCATCCGCTGCAGATCCGGCCGATCCATTTCTCGCAACGGACATCGATCACCGAGGTGCAGTCGTTTGCGCGGCTGTATCCGTCGCTTCGCCCGGGCGAACTGATCGACGGCACCAGCGATCCGCGCTTCCGCGAAGCCTGGGCCATGGCGCGGGCGGACAGTTTCGCAGCGGCGGGGTAGGGCGGTCGCTGCGACCGTCCTTCAGAGATTGATACCGAACCTGGATAGAGCCCAGGCGGTGACGAAGTAGAGCGCTATCGTCAGGACGCAGCTCGCCGCCATACTTGGCCAGAAGCCGGCACCTGCACGAAGCATGGCGGGCAGCACCAGAAACATCGGCAGCGACGGCAGGACATACCAGAACGTCGATTCCGCGTGACTGGCGATCCGCTCACTGTCCCCGGTATCACGCCAGAGCCAAAGAATTCCGAGCAGAGACACCAAAGGCAACGAGACGATCAGCGCCCCGAACGCCGGACTGCGCTTTGCAACCTCCGACACCACCGCGATGATGATGCCTGACAAGATGCACTTCATGACGAAATACAGCATTCTACCTGCTCAAGTGGACGTCGCTGCAGGAATTCAGAACTCGCCGTGCAGGCGCCCTGAGAAAATGTGGACCGGGCCGCGATCGGCATTATAGGCGGGGTTGGTGATGAGCTGATAGTCGGCGGTCAGCGTGAGCGCCTTGTTGAGCGCGAATGCATAATAGCTTTCGAGAATGCGCTCCCGCCGATAGTTGAGCTGGCCGTCGCCGATCAGGGGGCCGAGCCCGCCCGCCGCCAGGAAATCGCGGTGATCCCTGGAGAGCCCGTTGATCGCGCCGCCGATCCCGATCACATCGTCGGGCCTGCCCCATCTGACGCCCTTGATCGAAGCGCCGAGCGAGAGGCTGGCGTCGATGTCGGTGAACGCCATGATCTCGTTCTTGCCGTCGTTCCAGCTCCATCGGCCGAACAACCCGACTTCGTCGCTCACAGCCTGTTCGAGGTTGATGACGTAGCCATATTTGATGCGGCCCATGCGGGTTTGCGAGATATCGAGATTGAGCGCCGGGTTGTTCAGGGTGTCGCGGTAGCTTCCCGAATTGGCGCTGTTGAGCCATGCGATAGTGCGCAGTTTGCCCGGCTGGGAGAACAGCGAATAGCGGGTTTCCAGTTCGACCACGTATTCGCCGCGCTGGAATATTCTGGTGTCTAAATTGTTTGAATTCGACACTGCGTCCATCAGGAAATAGCCTGTTCGCAGCGCCCACTGTTTCTGATTGAGCTCCGCGGTGGCGCCGTAGGTGAGCCCGAGCTTATCCGCAGCATAGTCGAAGGCCCCGGGCGCCCACATCGACCAGTTCATGAAGTCCTTGCGGGTGTCTTTGGCGTAGCTGTTGCCGTCGAAGATATCGACGACCGAGAATTTTCCCGCCTGCAGGGTCAAACGGGAAATGTCTGCTTTGCCGGCGAGTTGCATAGGTCCGCTGGCAAGTTCTTCCTGTTCGCCGCCGAAGCCGAAGGTCTGGCGCAGAAACAGCCGCGACGTATTGTAATGCGGATAGGAGAAGTTTGATTTTTGTGCTTCGCCGTTGGGAAACCCGCCCGCTCCCACCGTATTGTTCAATCCAAACCCCTGGAGCAGTTCGGGGTTGTAATAGACCTCGCCGCCCTGCCAAAGCCGGGCGTTGAGGAACAGGCTGTTGCTCCAGGTCTCCTGAAGTTGCGATGCCGGCGTCAGGCTGTTTGGACCCGAATAGGGCGCGCGGAAGGATGGATAGCCTTGCGGCAGGAACGTGGTTTGACCGTGGATTTCCCAGCGGTCGGATTCCGGATCGGTCAGCGACGTCTTCGGAGTGAAATTGCCCTGATACGGCCAGTCGATCTTGCGGTTGAGGCCGACGCGCAGCGACTGGAAATCGAGCG
>JBGQCE010000242.1:0-5919 GCA_041495185.1 Bradyrhizobium sp. | reverse complement strand
CTCCTCGGCGGCGATGAAAATGCCGGGCGTGGTCGGCGTGCTGACCGGACAGCAGATCGTCGACGACAAGGTCGGCAACCTGATCTGCGGCTGGGCGATCACCTCCAAGGACGGCACGCCGATGAAGATGGGTGCATGGCCGGCGATGGCGCCGGAAACGGTGCGCTTTGTCGGCCAAGCGGTCGCGGTGGTCATTGCCGAGACCAAGAACCAGGCCAAGGACGCGGCGGAAGCCGTGGTCGTCAATTATGAGGAACTCCCGGCCGCGGCCGATATCCGCGCGGCGATCAAGCCCGGCGCGCCGCAGCTTCACCCCGAGGCGCCCGGCAATGTGATCTACGACTGGGCGATCGGCGACGAGGCCGCTGTCAAGGCCGCCTTCAGCAAGGCGGCCAATGTGGTGTCGCTCGATCTTACCAACAACCGGCTGGTGCCGAATGCGATGGAGCCGCGCGCGGCGATCGCGGAATATAATGAAGCCGAGGAGCATTTTACGCTCTACACGACATCGCAAAACCCGCATGTCGCGCGGCTCGTGCTGTCGGCATTCTACAATATCGCGCAGGAGCACAAGCTGCGGGTGGTGGCGCCCGACGTCGGCGGCGGTTTCGGCTCGAAGATCTACATCTATCCGGAAGAGATGGTGGCGCTATGGGCCTCCAAGAAGGTGCGGCGCCCGGTGAAATGGACCGGCGATCGCACCGAGGCCTTCCTTACCGACGCTCATGGCCGCGACCACATCTCGAAGGCGGAGATGGCGTTCGACAAGGACAACAAGATTCTCGCGCTCCGCGTGAAGACGCACGCCAATCTCGGCGCCTACATGTCGCTGTTCTCGTCGGCGGTCCCGACCTATCTCTATGCAACGCTGCTGTCGGGCCAGTACAACATCCCCGCGATCTATGCCGAGGTGATGACCGTCTATACCAACACCGCGCCGGTCGACGCCTACCGCGGCGCGGGCCGCCCCGAAGCAAGTTTTCTGCTCGAACGGCTGATGGAAACCGCGGCGCGGCAGCTGAAGGTCGATCCGGCGGAATTGCGCCGCAAGAACTTCATCACCAGCTTCCCGCACCAGACGCCCGTGATCATGGCCTACGACATCGGCGATTTCGGCGCGTCACTCAACGTGGCGCTGAAGGCGATCGATTACGCCGGTTTCCCCGCGCGCAAGGAGAAGGCCAAAAAAGAAGGCAAGCTCCGCGGCATCGGCTTCTCCTGCTACATCGAGGCCTGCGGCATCGCACCCTCGAAAGCGGTCGGCAGCCTGGGCGCCGGCGTGGGCCTGTGGGAATCCGCAGAAGTCCGCGTCAATCCGGTCGGCACCATCGAGATCCTGACGGGATCGCACAGCCATGGCCAGGGGCATGAGACCACTTTCGCGCAACTGGTTTCAGAACGTCTCGGCGTTCCGATCAGCCAGGTGCAGATTGTCCACGGCGACACCGACAAGGTGCAGTTCGGCATGGGCACTTATGGCTCGCGCTCAATCGCGGTCGGCGGCACCGCGATTATCAAGGCGATGGAGAAGGTCGAAGCCAAGGGCAAGAAAATCGCGGCGCATCTGCTGGAGGCGTCCGAGGGCGACATCGTCATCGAGAACGGCGAGTTCAAGGTCACCGGCACCGACAAGTCGATCGCGCTGCCGATGGTCGCGCTCGCCGCCTACACCGCGCACAATCTGCCCGACGGCATGGAGCCCGGCCTGAAGGAAACTGCGTTCTACGATCCCACCAACTTCACCTTCCCGGCGGGCGCCTATATCTGCGAGCTCGAGGTCGATCCCGGCACCGGCAAGACCAGTTTTGTCAATTTCGTCGCAGCCGACGATTTTGGCCGGCTGATCAACCCGATGATCGTCGAAGGCCAGGTCCATGGCGGTCTCGCGCAAGGTATAGGCCAGGCGCTGCTCGAAGGCGCCGTCTACGACAGCTCCGGCCAGCTGGTGACCGCGTCGTTCATGGACTACACCATGCCGCGCGCCGACGACCTGCCGTCGTTCAAATTGAACCACACCACGACGCTGTGCCCGGGCAATCCGCTCGGCGTCAAAGGTTGCGGCGAGGCAGGCGCGATCGGCGCATCCGCCGCCGTCATCAACGCCATTACCGACGCGATCGGTAATAACAAGTTAGAGATGCCGGCGACACCCGACCGGGTGTGGCACGCCATTCACGGTTGAGAGGGAGCATCACCATGTACGAGACAACCTACCATCGTCCCTCCAGCGTTGACGAAGCCGCGGCGCTGTTCGCCAAGGGCTCGGAGTCGAAATATCTCGCCGGCGGTCACACCTTGATCCCGGTCATGAAGCAGCGGCTCGCCTCGCCGTCCGACGTGATCGACCTCGGAAAGATCAAGGACCTGATCGGCATCGAGGCTTCCGCCGACGTGCTGACGATCAAGGCGGCGACGACGCATTATGACGTGACGGTAAGCGGGCCTGCGCAAAAGGCAATTCCCGCGCTCGCCTATCTTGCTTCCCTGATCGGCGATCCGGCCGTGCGCTATCGCGGCACCATCGGCGGCTCGATCGCCAACAACGATCCGGCGGCGGACTATCCGGCGGCGGTGCTCGCCCTTGGCGCAACCGTGAAGACCAACAAGCGCTCGATATCGGCGGATGATTTCTTCAAGGGCCTGTTCTCCACGGCCCTCGTGGACGGCGAGATCATCACGCAGGTATCGTTCCCGATTCCGGCCAAGGCGGGATATTCCAAATTCCCCCATCCGGCATCGCGTTTCGCCCTGACCGGCGTGTTCGTGGTCAAGACCAAGGCGGGTGACGTCCGCGTCGCCGCCACCGGCGCCTCGCAGAGTGGCGTGATGCGGGTGCCGGCGATCGAGGCGGCGCTGAAAGCCAACTGGTCGGCAGGCGCGCTCGACAGCGTCAAGATTTCCGCCAACGGGTTGATGAGCGATCTTCATGGCTCGTCGGACTATCGCGCCAATCTGATCAAGGTGATGGCGCAGCGCGCGGTCACTGCCGCCGGCTGACCGTTTCCGCTAACATCGAACAAGCGGCGCGCAGCAATGCGCGCCGCTTTCGCATTTAGTACGAAAACGGGGGGCAAAAGGCCTTGCCACGCAGGTCCCAAGGCGAGACAATTTAGCTAATCAACTAATTAAGAGACCCAAGTTTACGCGTATTCAGTTTGCAAAACCGGTACCCGCTTTTGCGGAATACGCGCCAGGGAGCGCCCATGAAATTCGGCATTTTCTACGAGCATCAGCTGCCACGGCCGTGGAACGATGGCGACGAGGCCAGGCTGTTTCAGGAGGCGCTCGACCAGGTCGAACTCGCCGACAAGCTCGGCATCGACTACGCCTGGGAGGTCGAGCACCATTTTCTCGAGGAATATTCGCACTCCTCCGCGCCCGAGATATTCCTCGCGGCATGCTCGCAGCGCACCAAGAAAATCCGTCTCGGCCACGGCATCTGCCTGATGCCGCCGAAATACAATCACCCGGCGCGGGTCGCGGAGCGCATCGCCACCCTCGACCTCGTCTCCAACGGGCGCGTCGAATTCGGCACCGGCGAAAGCGCCTCGCTGATGGAGCTCGGCGGCTTCAATGTCGGCTTCGATCCGGTCGAGAAGCGGCGGATGTGGAAAGAGGGCGTCGAGCAATGCACCAACATGATGGTGATGGACCCCTATCCAGGCTTCAAGGGCGAGTTCTTCGAGATGCCGTGCCGCAATGTGGTGCCGAAACCGCTGCAGAAACCGCACCCGCCGCTCTGGGTCGCCTGTTCAAATCGCGAGACCATCAAGATGGCCGCGCGTTACGGCATCGGCGCGCTGACCTTCGCATTCGTCGATCCGCGCGAGGCCCGGCAATGGGTCGATGACTACTACCGCATCTTCAAGGAGGAATGCGTGCCGATCGGGCATGCGGTCAATCCCAACGTCGCGATGGTGACCGGCTTCTCCGTGCACGCGGACGAAATGGAATCGCGCCGCCGCGGCGAAGACGGCCTGCGCTTCTTCCGTTACGGCCTTGCGCATCATTATATCTTCGGCGAGCACAAACCGGGCCGCACCGATATCTGGGCCAATTTCGAAAAGGCGCGGCATGCGTTGCCGCCGGCCGGCGCAGACCACGGCATCGGCACGCCGGATCAGTTGCGCACCCATCTGCGGCACTTCGAGGAATCAGGCGTCGATCAGACCGTCTTCATCCAGCAGGGCGGCCGCAACAAGCACAAGGATATCTGCGAGGCGCTCGAGCTGTTTGCCAAGGACGTGATGCCGGAATTCCGGCAGCGCGAAATTGAGCGGGAGAAAAAGAAGCAGGAAGAACTCGCCCCCTACATCGAGAAAGCGATGGCCCGCAAACAGGCCATGAAGCCGATGCGGGACGAGGACATTCCGGTCTATGTCGCGCTCGGCCGCAAGGTCGCCGAAGAAGGCACCGGCACCGAGCGTCAGAAGCAGAACGCCAAGCTTTGGGCCGATGCCGCCAAGGTAACTTTGAGCGATCCCGCCCGCCACGGCACCAGGACTTCCGCGAAGTCGTAGCCTTTCGCGCCTCTCATCAATGGGAAAAACAACGTGCTCGAAAAATCAGCCCCCCAGTCCTCTACCCGCACCTCCGGCCCGCTGGCAGGTTTCCGCATCGTCGAATTCGCCGGCATTGGACCCGGTCCCTTCGCCTGCATGATGCTGGCGGATATGGGCGCGGA
This sequence comes from Bradyrhizobium sp., assembly GCA_041495185.1. Taxonomy (GTDB): domain Bacteria; phylum Pseudomonadota; class Alphaproteobacteria; order Rhizobiales; family Xanthobacteraceae; genus Bradyrhizobium. Next base: position 1,235 of record JBGQCE010000242.1, on the reverse strand, counting down.
GGTGGTGACGCTCGACCGTGTCGGGGCGAAGAAGAACCTGAAATCGGTGGCGGGGCGCGGACGCAAGGTCGTCGAGCTCGACCTCAAGGACAAGGCCGCGATCGCACAGGTGCTTGATCTCCTCAGCCATGCCGATGCGCTGATCGAAGGCTTCCGTCCCGGTGTGATGGAACGGCTCGGGCTCGGGCCCGAATTGGTGCAGGCGCGCAATCCGCGCCTCGTCTATGGCCGCATGACCGGATGGGGTCAGGAGGGCCCGCTGGCGCAGGCTGCCGGCCACGACATCAATTACATCTCGGTCACCGGCGCGCTTGCCGCGATCGGCACCAAAGAAAAGCCGGTGCCACCGCTCAACCTGGTCGGCGATTTCGGCGGCGGCGCGCTCTACCTCGTGGTCGGCGTGCTCGCAGCACTGCTGGAGGCGTCAAAATCAGGCAAGGGACAGGTGGTCGATGCCGCGATGTGCGACGGCGCGGCGTCGCTGATGTCGATGTTCTTCGACATGACGGCCGCGGGCCGCTGGACCGAAGGGCGTGAGAGCAATTTCCTCGACGGCGGCGCGCATTTTTACGGCGTCTATGAATGCGCCTGCGGCAAATTCATTTCAATCGGCTCGATCGAACCGCAGTTCTACGCGCTGCTGCGCCAGCATGCGGGCCTTTCCGGCGCCGACTTCGATGCGCAGATGGACCGCAAGGCCTGGCCCGCGTTGAAGCAAAAGCTCGCCAAGGTGTTCAAGACCAAGACCCGCGAGGAGTGGTGCAAGATCATGGAAGGTACCGACATCTGCTTTGCGCCTGTTCTGACCATGGCGGAAGCGCCCAAGCATCCGCACATGGCGGCGCGAAAGATTTTTGTTGAGCGCCACGGCGTCACCCAGCCCGCGCCGGCGCCGCGTTTTTCGCGTACGCCCTCGGCGATCCGCGAAGCCGCCACGGCGGATATCGCAAGCCTGACGAACGAGTGGAAGGGCGGGAGGTAGATAAGCCTCTTCGTCATGGCCGGGCTTGTCCCGGCTATCCACGTCTTCCTTTACATCAGCGCAAAAAGACGTGGATGCCCGGGACAAGCCCGGGCATGACGGTAGAATACGGCATCGGCAGTTTGACGAATTATCTACGCCGCACCCTTCAGCGTCAGCACGCCGCGACGAATCCTGGTCTTCCTCGATCGATTCGAACAGCGCCTTGAAATTGCCTTCGCCGAATCCGTCGTCACCCTTGCGCTGGATGAAT
>JBGQCE010000241.1:0-5950 GCA_041495185.1 Bradyrhizobium sp. | reverse complement strand
CGGCGCAGCAGCGCGTCGGGCTCCGGCTCGCGGCCGCGGAAGGCGAGATAGGCGTCCTCGGGATCGCGCGAGCCGCCCGAGGAATAGATATCGTCGTGCAGGCGCCTGGCGACTGTGGGGTCGAAAACATTGCCGGCCTCCTCGAAGGCGCCGAACGCGTCGGCGTCCATCACCTCGGACCACATGTAGCTGTAATAGCCCGCGGCATAGTGATCGCCGGAAAAGATATGGCCGAACTGCTGCGGCCGGTGCCGCAGCGAGATTTCCGCGGGCATGCCGATTTTCTCCAACTCCTGGCGCTCGAACGCCCGCACGTCCCGGCTGGCCGAGGCCGGCTGGGTGTGGAATTCGAGATCGATCAGCGCCGAGGAGACGAATTCCACCGTCGCAAAACCCTGGTTGAATTTACGCGCCGCGATGAAACGCTTCAAGAGATCGTCCGGCAGCGGCTCACCGGTCTGGTAGTGCCGGGCAAATTGACGCAGCACCTGCGGCTGCTCCTGCCAGTGCTCGTAGAGCTGCGAGGGCAGCTCGACGAAATCGGTGAACACGCTGGTGCCCGATAGCGAGGGATAGGTCACGTCCGACAGCATCCCGTGCAGGCCGTGGCCGAATTCGTGGAACAGCGTCCGCGCGTCATCCGGCGACAACAGCGACGGCTGGCCGTCGGCGCCTTTGGAGAAATTGCAGACATTGATGACCAGCGGTGAGATCTCGCCATCGAGCTTCTGCTGGTCGCGCAGCGAGGTCATCCAGGCGCCGGAGCGCTTCGAGGGCCGGGCGAAGTAGTCGCCATAGAACAGCGCCTTGTGGCGGCCGGCGCTATCCCTGACCTCCCAGACCCGCACATCCGGATGCCAGACCGGAATATCCTTGCGTTCGGAGAAGCTGACGCCGAACAGGCGGTTGGCGCAGTCGAAGGCGGCCTCGATCATGTGATCGAGCGCTAGATAGGGCTTGATCGCCGCGTCGTCGAAATTGGCGCGGCGTTGCCGCAGCTTTTCGGCATAGTAGCGCCAGTCCCACGGCGCCAGCGCGAAATTGCCGCCCTCCTCCGCCACCAGCGCCTGCAGGTCGTCGCGATCCCTGAGCGCCCGCGCCCGCGCAGGCTTCCAGACCCGCTCCAGGAGGCCGCGCACGGCCTCGGGCGTCTTGGCCATCGAATCCTCCAGCCGATAGGCGGCGAAGGTCGCAAAGCCCAGCAGCCTTGCGCTCTCCTCGCGCAAGCTCAGAATCTCGACGATGGCGGCATTGTTGTCGTTGGCGTTGTCATTGTCGCCGCGCGCGGTGAAAGCCTTGAGTACTTTCTCGCGCAGGTCGCGCCGGCCAGAGCTCTTCAGAAAGGGCTCAACCGAGGACCTCGACAGCGTCACGATCGCCTTGCCGGCCATGCCGCGCTCGCTGGCGGCGGCCCTGGCGGCGGCGATAAAGCTGTCCGAAAGGCCGTCGCAATCGGCCTCGCCGAGTTCCATGAACCAGTCCTGCTCGTCGCCGAGCAGATGATGGCTGAACGCCGTGCCGAGATGGGCCAGCCGCTCGTTGATCTCGGCCATCCGCGTCTTCGCCGCCTCGTCGAGGCCGGCGCCGGAGCGATGGAAGCGGGTGTAAGTACGCTCCAGCAGCCGCATCTGCTCGCCGGTCAGCCCGAGGGCAGCGCGGTTTTCGTGCAGCATGGCGATCCGGCCGAACAGCACCGCGTTCATCAGGATCGGGTTCCAGTGCCGCGCCATCCGCAACGACACTTCCGTGTCGATCTCCAGCAGCGCCGGATTGGAATGCGCCGACACCAGGTCGTAGAACACCGCCGACACCCTGGAGAGCAGCTTGCCCGAGCGCTCCAGCGCGGTGATGGTGTTGGCGAAGTCCGGCGCGGAGGGATCGTGCTCGATCGCGGCGATCTCGGCTGCGTGGTCGGCGAAGGCCTGCTCGAAGGCGGGGAGGAAATGCTCGGGCGCGATCTCCGCAAATGGCGGCGTCTCAAGAGGCGTCTGCCAGGCCTTCAGCAGCGGGTTTGCAGCCGCTTGCGAGGTGGCCGCCATTTCCAAGGTTTCTGACATCACAAATCCTGATTGCGTCCCAAAAGATTGCCGAAGCTATATCACGCGATGGGGCTTTTTTGAGCCTTTTGCGCTTGATAGGGCGGGCCTTTTCAGAGAGATTGCGCCCCGTAAACAGGACCTCGCCCATGAGCTCTCAGCCCTCTCCGACCAGCGCCCGCCAGATCGTCTGGCCGAGCGTCGTCACCGTCATCAGTGCCGCCATCCTGATCGGCGCCGAAGTGTTCGGCGCGGCGTTCGCCGGCGGCTGGGCGCTCGCGATCCTGTTCGGTCTCGACGACACCAGTGCGCACATCCTGCAGGCCGTGCTGTTCGCGATCGGCGTCCTCATCATGGTGGCGTTCATCCGTGCCGCGCAGCGTGTCGAGCCGTTTACGCGGCGCGCGTAACTCGGCTGCCGCAACAAGCCCGCACGCGGCTTGCTTCAAATGCTCACACTTCCTTAAAGAAGCTTAACGTCTGTTCACTTTCAACGCTGCTCGCGCGCGGAAGCCGCGGCGCTGAAAGCTCTCGTTAGGGAAATTTGTCCCCAACCTAAAAAAAATGTTGCGAAGCAGACTCAAATAACCTATTTCCCGTCTTGCCCAATTTCGCACGTGCCTGTGGTCGTGTGTCAGTCGGTAGGTATCCGGACAAGAGGCCGGACAGCCGCCAAGGGACGAAGAACCGAGGGTCGCTCAAGTCTTCCAGGATAAAGTCATCCAGGACTTGAGAGGCCAGCATCTCTCTCAAGAGATGCCGCTGAAGGTCTCTTCGCTCCTTGCAACCGTGACTGGCAGCCGGAGGCGAACCGGCGCACCTCGTTCTCAACGGGGGACGCGACTTAAAGCAACGACGGATCGGGCTTTTTTGGTCTCTGCCGGCTTTCCACCAGCCGGCGCGAATACCGAAGAGGCTTGTCCTTCATTGCCAGGTGTGCGGGCGGGATCCTTCCCAACCAATCCACGGCAGCACAGTTCGGTTCGAGTTTTTTTGGCCTCGTTGCGCCTCCATCGCGCGATGTGGCCGGAGCGCTCTTATCGAGATCATTTTTGAACGTGTCCCGTCGCTGGGCCGTTTGGGAGGGTGCTATGACCGAACGTATTCAGGAATTCCTGCGCAACCGCCGGAACGAGGGCCAGGACGTCGAGCCGTGTCTCGTCGTCGACCTCGAAGTCGTGCGTGACAACTACCAGACCTTCTCGAAGGCGCTGCCGGACAGCCGCGTGTTCTATGCGGTGAAGGCAAACCCGGCGCCGGAGGTGCTGTCGCTTTTGGCCTCGATGGGTTCGTGCTTCGACTGCGCGTCGGTGGCCGAAATCCAGATGGCGCTTACCGCCGGTGCGTCCCCGGAGCGGGTTTCCTATGGCAACACGATCAAGAAGGAGCGCGACATCGCGCGCGCCTTCGCGCTCGGCATTCGCCTGTTTGCCGCCGATTGCACCGCCGAGATCGAGAAGATCGCCCGTGCCGCCCCCGGCTCCAAGGTGTTCTGCCGCATTCTCTATGATTGCGCCGGCGCCGAGTGGCCGCTGTCGCGCAAGTTCGGCTGCGATCCGGAGATGGCGGTCGAGGTACTCGACCTCGCCAAGCGTCTCGGCCTCGAGCCCTATGGCATCTCGTTCCATGTCGGCTCGCAGCAGCGCAAGGTGAAGGCGTGGGATCGCGCACTGGCGATGGCCTCGACAGTGTTCCGTGACTGCGCGGAGCGCGGCATCAACCTGTCCATGGTCAACATGGGCGGCGGATTCCCGACCAAGTACCTCAAGGACGTTCCTCCGGTCGTGCAGTACGGCCGGTCGATCTTCCGCGCGCTGCGCAAGCATTTCGGCAACCAGATCCCGGAGACCATCATCGAGCCGGGACGCGGCATGGTCGGCAATGCCGGCATCATCGAGACCGAAGTCGTCCTGATCTCCAGGAAAAGCGACGAGGACGATGTGCGCTGGGTGTATCTCGACATCGGCAAGTTCGGCGGTCTCGCCGAGACGATGGACGAATCGATCCGCTACGCGATCCGCACCCCGCATGACGGCGCGGAAATGACGCCGTGCGTGCTCGCAGGTCCGACCTGCGACTCCGCCGACGTGATGTACGAGAAGATGCCGTACCCGCTGCCGGTGACGCTTGAGATCGGCGACAAGGTGCTGATCGAGGGAACCGGCGCGTATACGTCGACTTACTCGTCGGTGGCCTTCAACGGCTTCCCGCCGCTGCGGACCTACCACATCTGAAATTGCAGCGAACGCTGTGCTTCACCTCTCCCGCTTGCGGGGGAGGGAGCAAGATAATCCGGGAGCCGGTGCGCCGGCTCCCTTTCCCCTCACATCCCCATTTGCCGACGACGCTTCCCACGGCCTCCTGCCACCGGAAGCGAGGACTGACGCGCCATGACTGCCTCGCGGAAGACCCGGATTGCTCTTTTGACCGACGCCGCTTCGTTCGTGATCCGGGCCGAGCGAGCCTCGGACGCCGTTGCGCGTGAGGCGCTGCTCGATGCCTGCTTTGGCGCCAACCGCCATATGCGCACCTGCGAGCGCCTGCGCGGCGGACGCGCGCCCGCCGAAGGCCTTGCGCTGTCGGCCGTAGCCCAGGACGGAATGAAAGGCCGGCTGGTTGGGACCATCAGGTTGTGGCACGTCAGCGCCGGGGGCGTGCGAGCGCTGGTGCTTGGCCCGCTGGCGGTCGACCCAATGTGCCGCAAGCTCGGGATCGGAGGCGCATTGATGAACCACGCGCTGGCGGCCGCGAAAGCGCGCGGCCATGGCGCGGTGATCCTGCTGGGCGATGCGCCCTATTACGCCCGCTTCGGCTTCTCAGGCCGCAAGACCGGCGAATTGCGGCTACCCGGCCCGTTCGAGCGCGACCGCCTGCTCGGCCTCGAACTGCGCGAGGGCGCCCTCGACGGCGCCTGGGGAATGATCGTGCCCCTTGGCGCGGCAGCGCCGCGAAGCAAGCCGCGATCCGCGGGAAAAGCCCGCAAATTAGCGTCTCACGCAGCTTGATTTGAGGGTAAAGACGCGGCATTGCGTGGCCTCAACGAAAGCCACGCGATGTTCCCCCCGAGGTGCACAATTATGTCTCGCCGCCTGATTTCCACCGGCTCACCCTTTGAGAAAACCGCCGGCTACAGCCGCGCCGTGATCGACGGCGATTTCGCCTTCGTTTCCGGCACCACCGGCTACGATTACGCCACCATGACCATGCCGGCCGATGTCACGAGCCAGACACGAAACTGCTTCAGGACCATCGAAGCCGCGTTGAAGGACGGCGGTTTCGCAATGGCCGACATCGTTCGCGCAACCTACTACATCACCCGGCCTGAGGATGCGGACGCCGTGTTCGCGGTCTGCGGCGAAAAGCTCGGCGATATCAGGCCGGCTGCAACGCTTCTCGTCGTCGCAGGCCTCTACAAGCCCGAGATGAAGGTCGAGATCGAAATCACGGCGAAGCGGCGAACCGCCTGATCCCCCTCGCGCCCAGCGTATCCCTGTTTCCGGAGACAAACTTGATGAGCCCGCCTGCTGCGCAAATTCATGCGAAAATTTCCGGCCCCATTGTCATGATCGGCTTCGGCTCGATCGGCAAAGGCACCTTGCCGCTGATCGAACGGCATTTTGCCTATGACAAATCGCGCTTCGTGATTATCGACCCGCATGAGGACGGCGAACTTGCAAAGCAGCACGGCGTGCGCTTCATCAAGCAGGCGATCACCCGGGACAATTATCGCGAGGTGCTGGTGCCGCTGTTGACCGCCGGCGGCGGCCATGGCTTTTGCGTCAATCTGTCGGTGGACACCTCCTCGGTCGATATCATGACCATGTGCCGCGAGATCGGCGCGCTCTACATCGACACCGTCGTGGAGCCATGGCTCGGCTTTTATTTCGACAGGAATATCGGTCCCGAAAAGCGCT
>JBGQCE010000240.1:0-5959 GCA_041495185.1 Bradyrhizobium sp. | reverse complement strand
CTATCACCGCGTTTCCGCGACGGCGTGATATGGCCGTCTTTGCGAGGAGCGTAGCGACGAAGCAATCCAGCTGTTACGGGGATTTCTGGATTGCTTCGCGGAGCCTGTCATCGGGGCGGCGCTTTGCGCCGACCCGTTGGCTCGCAATGACGTTGAAATTTTGACGGCGCGTCACGAATAACTCGGTGCGTCGGGCTTGCGAAAAATGTGGATCGGATCGCCCGGTTGCAGGTCGCGTCCGGTGAATGCCGCAAAGGCGTAGAGCGCGAGGTAGAGAATCGCGAGCGCGCCGATCCCGTAAAGAGCCCAGACCGCGATACGCTGCATCAGGTCAGCGCGCCGCGTTGAGCCGCGCGGGCGAGGTGGCGCTGCCACAGCCATAACAGCGGTGCAAAGATCAATTCGCCCGCCAGACTGATGAGGATGCCTATGGTCGGCACGCCGTGGCCGATCACCGCCATCAGGCGCGGAACGGCGCCGAGCACTAGAATGAAGGTTATCAGCGAAATCCGTTCGCCGTGCCGCTCGATATCCGGAATTGACGACCAGTAAATCAGGCCGATCGCAAGCAGCATCCCCTTGAGAAAGCGGATGTAGCTGTCCATCACCACATTGCCGCTGAGATCCATGAAATTGGCGCCGAAGAAAACGCCGGCCAGGCCGAACCCGACCAGCACCAGACCCGCAAGCGCGAAGGCGATTTGAAGAAGTTTGCGTTCCATGGCGTGATCACCCCTTCGGTTCGGAGTGCCGATCTCAGAGGACAGCCTTAGCCCGCGAACGCGCTAATTACTACAGTCAGCCATGCACCAGCGGCCGCAAACGCTCGCAAACCCGGCACGCCCGTGCGGCTACCTCGCCGCCGCCACGGCCGCCTTTACAGGTGCGACGGTTACCGCCAGCTTGCCGTAGCGATCCTTGAAGGCTTCGGTGTCGATCTCCTCGAGCTTGATCGCGCCGCTCATGACGCCCGCCTTCCATTCCTCGTGCTCGGGATCGGCGCGGAATTCCGGCATCACTTCCTTGGCGAACAGTTCGAGTGAATCGCAGATGTGCTCGTGGCTGTTCTTGCCGGCCTGATTGAGCAGGATCACCTGGTCGATGTGGGAGCTGCGGAACCGCCGCAGCTTCTTGCGGAGCGTTTCGGGCGAGCCGATCAGGCCGCCGCGCAGCGCCGCCTCCTGGGCTTCCGGATTTTCGCGCTTCCACTTGTTGTATTCGTCCCACATGTTGACGGTGCCCGGCGCCGGACGCTGGCGGTTCTGCGACGCGCCGTAAAAGCGCAGCGCGAACTGGAAGAACGTCGCGCCGTCGGCGCGCGCCCTCGCCTCCTCGTCGGTCTTGGCGCACATGAAGAACGACACCAGCGCCATGTTCGGGTTGATCTCGTAATCGGCGAGCTTCTTCAGCCGCTTGGTGATGGCGTTGTAATAGGCGTGCACCCAGGCGTGCGCCGCATCCGCACTGACAAACTGGAAGCCGAGCGCGCCGAAACCGTTCTGGCCGGCGCGCTCGATGGTCGGAAGCTGCGAACACGCCATCCACAGCGGCGGATGCGGCTTCTGAACGGGTTTGGGCACCACATTGCGGAGCGGAATGTCGAAATACTTGCCGTGATGCTCGCTGCCGCCCTCTTTGAACATCGGGAAGATGGCGCGGACGGCCTCCTCGAACACTTCCTTCTTGGTTTCCATGTCGCGGCCGAACGGCGTCAGTTCGGTAATCGAGGCGCTCTCACCCATGCCGAATTCGACGCGGCCGTTGCTCAGGAGATCGAGCACCGCGACGCGCTCGGCAACGCGGGCGGGATGATTGGTGGTGAGCTGGAAAATGCCGTGGCCGAGCCGGATGTTCTTGGTGCGTTGGCTGGCGGCGGCGAGAAACGATTCCGGCGACGGCGAATGCGAATATTCCTCTAGAAAATGATGTTCCACCACCCAGGCGTGGTCGTAGCCAAGCCGGTCGGCGATTTCCAGTTGCGTCAGCGCGTTCTGGTAGAGCTTCAGTTCATCACCGGCTTCCCATGGGCGCGGCAATTGCAGCTCATAAAAGATGCCGAATTTCATGACGTCTCTCCCGTGACCGGCTTGTTATTCGGCACAGTGTATTCGCAAGGAGAGCCGAGTCCAGCCTCGACCAATTCCGCGCGACGGAAGGCAGCTTGCACTGACGGCGTGAATGGTTAGTTTTGTAAGCTGTTGAGTCGTCGCCACGTGCACGACCTTTCCCCACCGAGACCCCATGCCCACCTTTACGCCGCATCAGGATTCCGCGCTGAAGGCCGTTGCCGACTGGCTGAAGGCAAAACCCGGCAGGAACGGCACGCCGCCGATATTCCGGCTGTTCGGCTATGCCGGAACCGGCAAGACCACGCTGGCGCGGCACATTGCCGAGGGCGTCGACGGCGAGGTGAAATTCGCAGCCTTCACCGGCAAGGCCGCGCTGGTGATGCGCAACAAGGGCTGCGACAACGCTTCCACCATTCACTCGCTGATCTACCGCGCGCGCGAATCCGGAGTCGAACAACCAAGTTTCGAATTATGGGACGATGCGCCGGCCTCGAAGGCTAAACTGATCGTGATCGACGAATGCTCGATGGTGGACGCCGAACTCGGCCGCGACCTGATGTCGTTCGAATGTCCGCTACTCGTGCTCGGCGATCCCGCGCAGCTGCCGCCGATCCAGGGCGGCGGCTTCTTCACCGATTGCGAACCCGACGTGATGCTGACCGAGGTGCATCGCCAGGCGCAGGACGATCCGATCATACGGATGTCGATGGACGTCCGCGAGGGCCGTGAGCTCGACATCGGCCGCTACGGCGAAAGCGAAGTCGTGTCGCGCACTGAGCTCGATCCGGACCGGGTGATGAGCGCCGATCAGGTTCTGGTCGGGCGCAACAATACGCGGCGCTCCTACAACATGCGGGTGCGGCAAAAGCAGCATATCGAGGATCCCTTGCCGGTCGCCGGCGACAAGCTGGTCTGTCTGCGCAACAATCGCAAGAAGGGGCTGTTCAACGGCGGGCTGTGGCGGGTGAAGTCGCGCGCGCAGTCGAAATCGAAGATCATCACCATGCGGCTGTCGCCCGACGAGGATTTCGGCCACAAGGTGACGAAAGTCTCGGTTCGCGGCGACTGCTTCGGCGGCGCGATCGAGACCATCCCGTGGGAACAGCGCAAGCCCTATGACGAGTTCGACTACGGATACGTGCTCACGGTGCACAAATCGCAGGGCTCGCAATGGGACGACGTGGTGCTGTTCGACGAGAGCTTTGCGTTCCAGGACAGCCGCGCAAGATGGCTCTACACCGGCATCACGCGTGCGGCGAAACGGCTGAGCGTGGTGGTGTGACTTCACTGAGGTAGCCTCTCCACGTCATTGCGAGCGCAGCGAACGGGCGCGCTAGCACCTTGGACAGGCGCGATTTATTCACGAACTCGTGTCCTTCCGGCGGTAACAATACCCACCCTGCGGCGTATCTTGGCAGATCGGGCAGGCCGACACCGTTGCGAACCGCGGCCCCCGCTCTAAACTGCACTTCAATTCGCTCAGCCCAGAGGAAGCCCCATGTCCCGTAGCCAATTCAGCCGCCTTTCGCTCTGCGCTGCCGCTATCGGCGCGCTGGCGATTACCGCTTTCACAGTTGCGCCGCTGCGCGCCGCGGAAGACGCCGTGATCATCCCCGCTCCATCAGCGGACGTTCAGGCCTCCGACGGCATCCAGACCGCCGTGATCGCGGGCGGCTGCTTCTGGGGTGTGCAGGGCGTGTTCCAGCATACTTCGGGCGTCGTCAACGCGGTGTCCGGTTATGCCGGCGGCAGCAAAGCTACAGCCGATTACAACGTGGTCTCTACCGGCACCACCGGCCATGCCGAATCCGTGCTGATCAAATACGACCCGAAGAAAATCAGCTACGGCAAGATTCTGCAGATCTTCTTCTCGGTCGCGCACGATCCGACCCAGTTGAACCGCCAGGGTCCGGACTCAGGCACGCAATATCGCTCGGCGATCTTCACCACCAGCGACGAGCAGAAGAAGGTGGCGGATGCCTATATCGCCCAGCTCAACGCGGCTAAGGTCTACAGGAAGCCGATCGTGACCAAGGTCGGACCGCTGGAAGCGTTTTATCCGGCGGAAGCCTATCATCAGGACTACCTGACGCTGCACCCGAACCAGCCCTATATTGCCTACAACGATATTCCGAAGGTCGAGAACCTGAAGAAGATTTTCGCCGACAACTACATCGAGAAGCCGACGCTGGTGAGCAGCGCAAAGGTCACCAACTGAGGTAACTCCAACGGAGATGCCATGTCCGATGCCAAGACGATGACCGGCAAGGTCGCGAAGAACGAGGCCGAGTGGCGCAAGGAACTGACGCCGATGCAGTACGCGGTATTGCGCGAGAAGGCGACCGAGCGGCCGTTCTCCGGCGAATACGAGCATGAGCAGCGGCCGGGCACCTACACCTGCGCCGGCTGCGGGCAGACGCTGTTCGAATCCGACGCCAAATTCGATTCCGGCTGCGGCTGGCCGAGCTTCACCGCACCGGCGGTCGAGGGCCATGTCGAGGAGGAGCGCGACGTCAGCCACGGCATGATCCGGACCGAAGTGCTGTGCTCAAAATGCAATGGCCATCTCGGGCACGTGTTCGAGGACGGCCCCGGCCCGACCGGACTGCGCTACTGCATCAATTCGGCGGCGCTGAAACTGCAGCCGAAATAGAGGCTCCCGGTTCCGGCGCTGGAACCAAAGGCCAGGATATGCTTTTCTCCTGGGGGCGGGGCGGCGGACTTCCATCCGCCGGCCGCCCGTCGGGGAGAGTGCCATGTCGCTCGGAATGATACTCATCATCATCGTGATCATTTACCTGCTGGGCGGCTTTAGCGGCCGTTTTGGCGGCTACGGCTATGGCATGGGCCATTCCGGAATGGGCCTTGGCGGCGTCATTCTGGTCATACTCATCGTCCTGCTGCTGCTCGGCAAGCTCTGAGCCACGCAAGCCATTGAAATAAAAGGTCTTATTTCGGGTCCCCGATCGGGGTGCCCGGATTCATCATCAGGCCCGGCAGGAGTCGCATTTCTGCCAAACGAGCTTATATTGAGGACTGTCCTGAAATGACGTGTACCGGCGCGCCGCCGTAGGCGGGTCCGTACGATCCGTTCGCGATCTCGATCGCGTGCTCACTAAAAAGATCAGAGGTCCCTGACCATGGCTTCCTTCAGCTTCAACACTGCTGCCGAATTGTTTCCCGCCGCGATCCGCAAGAAAAAGCGGGCGGGTTTCGCGTATCGGCGATTTGGCACCGCCGCCGAAGCGGTTCGCTTCGCGATCGAGGAATTGCCGGCGGATTCGCTGAACGGCGCCTATCTGCAGGTCGACGAAGCCCGCTTCGACCAGAGCGGCATTCGCACGCTGTATGAGAGCCAGGATTTTCCGCTGCCGCGCCGCCCCCGTGCACCGGAGCCCGCGCCTGCCAGCACCGACGCCGACGCTGCCTAACCTCACGCCTCAAGCGACCCGCCCTCGGATCAAATCCGAGGGCATGCTTTTGCTTATGCGCTCTATTTATTGGCGCATGATCTTTTCGGAAAACCGGTACCCACTTTTCCGGATCATGCGCTAACGCGGCTGCTTGTCCATCCAGCGCCGCAGCAGCCGCACGTTGCGCATGTTGGCGCGGAACAACACGTCGAATGCGTCTCCGGCGACCGGCACCGCTCCGACCACGCCTTGCACTGCGACATTGCCGAGCATCCGCGCCGTGACATGCCAGGGCGCGCCGAGCGCGCGCGCCTCGCGCACCAGCCACAGCGAAAGCGCGGTGGCAATGATGTCGCCGATCACAGGGATCAGCCCGATGATGCCGTCGATGCCGTAACGGATGTTGGTGCCGGGCAGGATGAAGGCGATGTCCAGCAGCTTCGCCACCGCATCGAGCCGCGCCAGCCGCTGCTCGCG
>JBGQCE010000239.1:0-5980 GCA_041495185.1 Bradyrhizobium sp. | reverse complement strand
CGATCTCAGAATTGAGCCGTGCCCGCCGCTGGAGACGATCGATCCGACCCTGCCGCCGGCCGCACGATCGGCCGCGCGCAAGACCGACGGGCTGAAGCTTGCGCTCGCCAAATACGGCTTCGACGGATTGATCGCCGGCATCCGCCGCGACGAAGAAGCCACCCGCGCCAAGGAGCGGGTGTTCTCGCCGCGTGGCACCGAAGGCGGATGGGACGTGCGCGATCAGCCGCCGGAATTCTGGGACCAGTTCAACGCCTCACCGCCGCCGGGCGCGCATTTGCGCATTCACCCGATCCTGCATTGGACCGAAGCCGACATCTGGGCCTACACCAAACGCGAAAACATCCCGATCATCCCGCTTTATCTCGCGAAGGACGGCAAGCGTTATCGCTCGCTGGGCGATCAGGACATCACCAATCCCGTGGCATCAACCGCCTCCAACATCGAGGAGATCCTGATCGAGCTCGACGGCACCAAGGTGCCCGAACGCGCCGGCCGCGCGCTCGATCACGAAACCGAAGACGCTTTCGAGCGGCTGCGCGTCGCCGGCTATCTCTGAACCGACATTGAGCTGAGTGATCAGATGAACATGATGGTTCCCGCAAGCGTATCGACGACCCCCAACGGCACCACGCGCCCGCAGGTTCGCATTGTCATCGTCGGCCATGTCGATCACGGCAAGTCGACCCTGGTCGGGCGTCTGTTGCACGAGACCGGCAGCCTGCCCGAGGGCAAGCTTGAAATGCTCAAAGCCGTCAGCGCGCGCCGCGGCATGCCGTTCGAATGGTCGTTCCTGCTCGACGCGCTGCAGACCGAGCGCGACCAGGGCATCACCATCGACACCACGCAGATCCGCTTCCGCACGGGGTCGCGCGACATCGTGCTGATCGACGCGCCCGGCCACGCTGAATTCCTGCGCAATATGATCACCGGCGCCTCGCAGGCGGACGGTGCGCTTCTGATCATAGACGCGCTGGAAGGCGTGCGCGACCAGACCCGGCGTCACGGCTATCTCTTGCATCTTCTTGGCGTCAAACAGGTCGCCGTTGTCGTCAACAAGATGGACCGGGTCGATTTCAGCGCCGCGCGCTTCAAGGAAATCAGCGAGGAGATTTCCGCGCATCTGACAGGCCTTGGCGTCACGCCGTCAGCGGTGATTCCGATTTCAGCGCGCGATGGCGACGGCGTCGCCGGGCGCACGCCGCGGATCGGATGGTACAACGGACCGACCGTGGTGGATGCGCTCGACGCGCTTGAACCGGCGCGTCCGCTGGAAGCGCTTGCGCTGCGGCTGCCGGTACAGGCGATCTATAAATTCGACGACCGCCGCATTGTCGCTGGCCGCATTGAATCCGGCAGCCTCGCCGCCGGAGACGAGATCGTCATCATGCCCGCGGGCAAGGTTGCAAGGATCAGGACCGTCGAGGGTTGGCCGGTGACGCCTGTCAAAGGCCGCCAGAGTGCCGGACGGTCCGTCGGAATCACGCTCGATCGCGAACTGTTCATCGAACGCGGCGACGTGATTGCGCATGTCGGAACCGGTCCGCGCGATACGCGGCGGGTTCGCGCACGCATTTTCTGGCTGCACGACAAACCGCTCTCGCCAGGCGCCTCGATCCTGGTCCGCCTCGGCACGCGGGAAACCCGCGCCACCGTTGTCGCGATCGAGAAGGCCGTCGATCCCGGCGAACTGGCGAGCGTGGAGAATAAATCGATCGCGCGGAATCATGTTGGCGAGATCGACATTTCGCTGGCGCAGCCGCTGGCCGCCGATCCCTACACCGATAATCCACGCACCGGACGGCTGGTGATCGAGGTCAATGGCCGCATTGCCGGCGGCGGTCTTGTAATGTCCGTCGATGCCGGACAACGCGCCATTCCCGTCGACATCGTACCGGTGGAATCCGCGTTGCGCCCCGACGAGCGCTCGGCGCGTTATCGCCATAACGGCGCGGTGATCTGGCTGACGGGACTGCCGGGTTCCGGCAAATCGACGCTGGCGCGCGCGCTGGAACGCCGGCTGTTCGGCAATGGCGGTTCGCCGGTGCTGCTGGACGGCGATACCTTGCGCGCCGGCCTCAATGGCGATCTCGGTTTCTCCGCGGCCGATCGCACCGAGAACATCCGCCGGCTGGCGGAAGTCGCCACCCATCTCGCGCGCAACGGGCACATCGCCATCGTCGCCGCGGTCTCGCCCTCAAGCCAAGACCGTGCCGCGGCGCGCCGCATCGCCGACACCGTGTTTCGCGAAGTCTATGTCGCGACGCCGGCCGAAGTGTGCGAGAGCCGCGATCCCAAGGGCCATTACGCCAAGGCGCGCGC
Source organism: Bradyrhizobium sp. (assembly GCA_041495185.1). Lineage (GTDB taxonomy): Bacteria > Pseudomonadota > Alphaproteobacteria > Rhizobiales > Xanthobacteraceae > Bradyrhizobium. The sequence goes on along the minus strand of JBGQCE010000239.1, from coordinate 3,658 downwards.
CGGAACGCTTCAGGCATTTACCGGCATCGGCAATGATTACCAGCCACCCGCGGAAGCCGAATTGACGATCGATACCTCGATCTTTTCCGTTGCTGACGCGGCCGACGCCATCGAGCGGATGCTGGCGAAGTCGGGCATTTTGTTCGACGAACTGGTCGATCTCGCCGCCAATATCTGAGTGTTCCCGACCGCCCTCTTAATGGGCAAAACAGCGCAGCCAAGGGCCTTCTCATGGCCCCGGCTTTAGGGCTAAAAGGGCCCCGAACAAGGCCCTTTACGGGGCCGTTTTGTCGTTTATCCCCCTGAAAACCGCGCGTAGCCGCGGTTTCTCGTGAGAAAAAATCCTATCATGAATCGTATCGATACCCACGGACTGAAGATCGCTCCCGTCTTGTTCGATTTCATCGCCAAGGAAGCGACCCCCAAGACCGGAATTTCCCCCGACGCGTTCTGGGCCGGGCTCTCGGCCATCATCCGCGATCTTGCTCCGAGGAATCGCGAGCTGCTCGCGGTGCGCGACGCCTTCCAGGCGAAAATCGACGGCTGGCACCGCGCCCACAAGGGCAAGCCGTTCGACATGAACGCGTACACGGCATTCTTGAAAGAGATCGGCTATCTGCTGCCGGAGCCTGCGACGCAGAAAGTCGAGACCGCCAATGTCGACGAAGAGATCGGAAAGATCTGCGGACCGCAGCTGGTCGTGCCGCTCACCAATGCGCGCTACGCCCTGAACGCCGCCAACGCGCGCTGGGGCAGCCTTTACGATGCATTTTATGGCACCGATGCGATCCCGCACGAGGCGAGCGAAGCGGCCAAGGGCTTCAACAAGGCGCGCGGCGACAAAGTGGTCGCGAAAGCGAAGGCCTTTCTTGATTCTGCCGTGCCGCTCGCGACCGGAAGCCACACCGATGTGACCTCCTACAGCGTCATCGCCGGCCAGTTCGCGGTCAAATTGAAGAGCGGCAACGCCACCGCGCTGAAATCGAACCAGCAATTCGCGGGCTTCCGGGGCGAAGCGGCCGCGCCGACGGCTATTCTGCTGGTCAACAACGGCATGCACATCGAGATCAAGATCGATCGCGGCCACATGATCGGCAAGGACGATCCGGCCGGCGTCGCCGACATGATCCTGGAATCGGCGGTCAGTACAATTCTCGACATGGAAGACAGCGTCGCGGCGGTCGATGCCGAAGACAAGGTGCTGGTCTATCGCAATACGCTCGGCCTGATGAACGGCACGTTGTCCGCCGACTTCGAGAAGGGCGGCAAGACGCTGAAGCGCGCGCTCAACCCCGACCGCGTCTACAAGACATCGGACGGCAAGGAACTCAAGCTGCATGGCCGCAGCCTGCTGCTGATGCGCAATGTCGGCCATCACATGTTCACCGACGCGGTGCTCGACAGCAAGGGCGAGGAAATTCCGGAAGGCCTTCTCGACGCCGCCGTCGCCGGCCTGCTCGCGATCCACGATCTCAAGGGAAGTTCGAAAACGCGCAACAGCCGCACCGGCTCGGTCTACATCGTGAAGCCGAAGATGCACGGCCCCGACGAGGTCGCGCTGACCTGCGAGCTGTTCGGCCGGGTCGAGAAGATGCTGTCGTTGCCTGATAACACCATGAAGGTCGGCATCATGGACGAGGAGCGCCGCACCACGGTCAATCTCAAGGCCTGCATTCAGAACGCCTTAAAACGCATCGTGTTCATCAACACCGGCTTCCTCGACCGTACCGGCGACGAGATCCATACCTCGATGGAAGCCGGCCCGATGATCCGCAAGAACGATATGAGGGCGCAGCCCTGGATCAAGGCCTATGAGGACTGGAACGTCGATGTCGGCCTGATCGACGGCCTGCCCGGTCATGCCCAGATCGGCAAGGGCATGTGGGCCGCGCCCGACAAGATGGCGGACATGCTGGCGCAGAAGATCGCGCATACGCAGGCCGGCGCCACCACCGCATGGGTGCCGTCGCCGACCGCGGCGACGCTGCACGCCCTGCACTATCATCAGGTTAACGTGCTGGCGCGCCAGCAGGAACTGGCCAAGGGTGGCCCGCGCGCCAAACTGGCCGACATCCTCACCATCCCGGTGTCGAAATCGAACTGGGCGCCTGACGATGTGAAGCAGGAGATCGACAACAACTGCCAGGGCATCCTCGGCTATGTCGTGCGCTGGATCGATCAGGGCGTCGGCTGCTCCAAGGTGCCCGACATCCACGACGTCGGCCTGATGGAAGACCGCGCCACGCTGCGTATCTCAAGCCAGCATCTGGCGAACTGGCTGCATCAGGGCGTCATCACCAGGGAGCAAGTGATGGAGTCGCTCAAGCGGATGGCGGTCGTGGTGGATGGACAGAACAAGGGCGATGCGCTGTACCGGCCGATGGCGCCCGGCTTCGACGGCGTCGCCTTCAAGGCCGCGTGCGACCTGATCTTCAAGGGGCGCGAGCAGCCGAACGGCTACACCGAATTCATCCTGACGGCACGGCGCAGGGAAGCCAAGGCGGCGGGCTAATCCAAAGGAGAAGCTGGAACGTTTGAGTTGCCCGCCCGTTAAAGCCATCTCAACTGAAGAGGAGATGACGATGGATTGGAACCGGGTCGAAGGTAACTGGAAACAGTTCAAGGGCGTGGCGAAGGAAAAGTGGGGCAAACTCACCGACGATGATCTCAACGTGATCGAGGGGCGCCGCGAGCAGCTCGAAGGCAAGCTGCAGCAGCGCTACGGCTTCGCCAAGGATCAGATCCACAAGGACGTGGACGACTGGTTCAAGACGCTGAAGTAAATTCATGGCGCCGAACGACAAGAAAAAGCCCCGGTACTCGCCGGGGCTTTTTTTGTCGAAACACGGCTGAAATTAACCTCGCGCCAGCGCCAAGCGGTCTGCCCGTATCGGCCCGGCGGCCATGACGACTGCTATTGCTGAGCCACCACCGGCATCCGCCGATAGCGCGAGCGGACCTGCTCCGGGGCGGGAGAGAAATTCAACGACGCGCCGCGTTTGTCGGCGCCGCGGCCCGCGACCATCAGCCCGCCGCTGCCGGCCACGATGTCACCCCTGCGGAGCGTCGGATCGTTCTCGATCTTAACCGGCGCAAGACCGATCTGGTCCTTGCCGTTGCAGGTGCATCCCGCGACCAGTCCGTTGCGATAGCGAAACGCATTCGGCAATTCGGAATACGGCTTTCCGCTCTCGGTTGCGGCATTATCGATATTACTGCCATAGACCACTCTGGTTTCGCTCGCGGGGCAGAAACTGCTGCACGATGCGGCCCGGCTTTGGCTGTCGGATCCGGTTATCGGAAAATAGCGGCCGTCGCAGGTGCGCACGCAATAGGCCTGAGAACCGCCGGAATAGCCGATGCGTGGACGCGGGGTGTCGCTTTGCGGAGCGAGCGGATTGGTCTCGCTTGCAAACGGCAGCGGGATCGAAGGCGCATGCGCCCGCCCGCCTCCGAACGCGCCGAACAGCGCGGAGAGGAAGTCTTCGGCTTGCGCGGCAGGAGCCAGCGTCAAGGCGCACAACGCCACTGCCCCGCCCAATACCAACCGCCTGCCCAATGTCCAGCTCATGTTCGCCTCCGCGGCTACCCGTCAGTACAGCGACGATGTCGAAAGGTTCATCGCCTGACGGCCCGAGGGCAGCGTCGTCACGACGGG
>JBGQCE010000238.1:0-6001 GCA_041495185.1 Bradyrhizobium sp. | reverse complement strand
CCGCCCGAGCCGCCATTGATCTGCGGCTGCGGTCCGGTGATGAACGACGGCAGGCGATCGACGCTGACATTGTCCGGGATTGCCGGCTGCGGTTGTGGCTGCGGCTGAAACTGCGGCTGAGGACGTTGTTCGCGATGGCCGCCATGTTCGCGGGACTGATGCTGGTCGCGCGGCTGGTAGGGCTGGCCATCGCGCTGATGGTCGCGCTGAGGGTTGTCGCGCGGCACGAACGGCTGCGCCTGCATCGGAACGAAGCCAGGCTCCTGCCCGAAATGCGAAAAGCTCTCGCTCTCGTCGTCGGCCTCCTCCGAGGCCATTTCGTTCTCGGTGCGCGGCTGCGGCTGGTTCTGACGGAACTGTTCCTGGGCGGCGGCGATCAGGCGGAAATAATGTTCGGCATGCTGATAGTAATTTTCGGCGGCGACCGGATCGCCGGAAGAGCGCGCGTCGCGTGCCAGTTGCACATACTTTTCCGCAACGTGGGATGCAGTGCCGCGGATCTTGATGTCGGGTCCGTTGGACTCGAACACCCGGGTCATCGGGTTCTGGCCGCGCCGGCTGCCATCATTCCTGCTTTGGTTGTTCCGGTTACGCATCCGCTTGTTTTGATTCTGACCGTTTCTCATGTCTTGCCTTTATTCCAGCCCTGAAGTTTGGATTGTCGTTGTCGCAGTCGGTTCGCCTATTCCGGCACGCGTCATGCGCACCGGGTCGCAGTGCAGTTATATTCCAGACAGTTTTTGCCGTATGTCGCGGTCAACAAAGACGCGCTCCCCAACAGACCAGCTGATACCGCTGGCTGCATCAAGTCATTCCGCCTGCCAGAACAAGCACAGGTTTTTCGCGTGATCGTTTAAACGCAATATCAGGCTTTCGTTCGCTTTGCGGTCGGAAGCAGCGCAGCTCTCTAAAGCCATCGCGCTCAATTGGACCTGCGTTTTGGAACCTTTCACTCGGGGCGGGCTCTCGCTTTGAGAACTCTGGCCTCCACCCGTAGCATCTACGGGGCCAGCAACCCTGGACCGATGTTGTGGCCGGAACGTAGTCGCTCCCGGGGAATATTCCAAGTGGTTTTTTGTATTCCAATCGGGCTTTATGGGGGCAATTTCAGGCCCGCAACGGCCCGATGAATGCCCGCCAGATCGGCTTTGGCAGGTCCCTTAAGCGTTAACCCTGCCGACGTCATCAAATCCTGGACGTCGCCGCTTTGGCCGCGCCCCGCTTCCACAACCAGCGCGCCGCCGGGCGCCAGCAGCCGCGCCGCCTGCGGAATAAGGGCGCGATAGGCGTCAAGCCCGTCGACGCCGCCGTCCAGCGCCCGGTGCGGATCGTGATCGCGGACCTCGGTTGGGAGCCCGGCGATTTCCGCCGAGCGGATGTAAGGAGGATTCGACACGATCAGATCGAATGGACCCGACAGCGCCGCCGCATAGTCGCAGGCGACGAATGCGGCGCGACAGCCTAGTTCAAGATAGATGGCGTTGGTCCTTGCCGTCCGCAAGGCTGCCACGCTGATATCGGTGCCCAATCCATACGCGTCCGGCAATTCGGACAACAGCGCCAACAGAATCGCGCCTGACCCGGTGCCGATGTCGGCGATGCGCCATGGCTGCTCTGGATGCGGGCGGGCGCGCAATATTTCCAGGGCGAGCTCGACCACCGTTTCGGTGTCGGGCCTCGGCACCAGCGTCGCCGTCGAGAGTTTTAGCGGCAGTCCCCAGAATTCCTTGTGGCCGAGAAGGCGCGCGACCGGCTCGCCGGCAAGACGGCGGCGCGCAAGATCATCGAGACGCTTTGATTCGCCCGATGTGAGAGTCCGATTCGCCGACGCGATCATGCCGGTAAGATCGCGACCCAGCACCGCGCCGACCAGAATTCGAGCGTCGAGTTCGGCCGAATCGATTTTGTTTGCCCGAAACCGGGCTGTCAGCGCGCGCCGCGCGGCCTCAATGGTTTGTCCGGCGAAGGAATTTGCGGCGCTCACGCCGCGGCGCCCTGGGCGGCCAGCTGCGCCGCCTGATGCTCGGTGGTCAGCGCATCGACCAGTTCGCTCAAGCCTTCGCCCGCGATCACCTGCGGAAGTTTGTAAAGCGTCAGATTGATGCGGTGATCGGTGACACGCCCTTGCGGGAAATTATAGGTGCGAATCCGCTCGGAGCGGTCGCCGGAGCCGACCTTCTCGCGGCGATCCGCCGAGCGCGCCGCATCGATGCGCTGACGCTCGGCGTCGTAGATGCGGGAACGCAGGATGTTCATCGCCGAGGCGCGGTTCTTATGCTGCGACCGGCTGTCCTGCATACTCACCACGATGCCGGTCGGAATGTGGGTAATGCGGATCGCGGATTCGGTCTTGTTGACATGCTGGCCGCCGGCGCCCTGCGAACGCATGGTCTCGATCCGCAAGTCATCGCTGTTGATATCGACGTCGACCTCCTCGACTTCCGGCAGCACCGCAACCGTGGCCGCCGAGGTGTGAATGCGCCCCTGCGTCTCGGTATCGGGCACGCGCTGCACCCGGTGCACGCCGGATTCGAATTTCAGTTTGGCGAATGCACCGCGGCCCCGTACTTCGGCGATGATTTCCTTGAAGCCCCCCATGGGGCCTTCGCTGGCGGAGATCACCTCGACCTTCCAGCCCTGCAGGCTCGCGAAGCGCTCATACATCCGGAACAGGTCGCCGGCGAAAAGTGCGGCCTCGTCGCCGCCGGTGCCGGCGCGGATTTCCAGCACGACGTTGCGCTCGTCCATGGCGTCCTTGGGCAAAAGCGCGACGCGGATCTGCTGCGCCAGCTCAACGCTGCGCGCCCTTAGCGTCTCGCGCTCGGCTTCCGCCATGCCGCGCATCTCGGGCTCGGTTGCGGGATCTGATATCAGCGCCTCGATATCGGCAATTTCCTTCTCGGTGGCGCGGTAGGCTTTCACGGCGTCGATCAGCGGATTGAGCTCGGCAAGCTCGCGCGTGATCCGCACATATTCTTCCGAACTTACCTGGCCCAGCAACTGGGCCTCGAGGGAAGCGTGGTGCGCCAGCAGAATATCAAGTTTGGCTTCGGGGAGCATCGACATGGTCAGGTCTCGAATTATGCGCGCATTCAGCAAAAGTGGATACCGGTTTTGCGAGTAGAATGCGCGCCAAATATAAAATGCAAAGAGGGCGCAGTGCGGGCAGAGCCTCGCTACAACGGCAGCCCCTCGGCCTCGGCGAATTCCGTCAGCTTTTGCCGGATCGACACGCTGCCGGACGGCGCATCGAGCAGCGGCGCCATCATTGCTTCGGCCTTCCCGGCGTCGAGGTCGAGGATCAGCGCCTTGACCGGACCGTGCGCGGTGGCCGACAGCGACAGCGAGCGATAGCCCAGTGCGATCAGCGCCAGCGCCCCGATCGGCTTCGACGCCATCTCGCCGCATAGGGATGCGGATTTCTTCGCGGCATTGGCCTTGCGCACGATCTCGCGCAGCGCCCTCAGGATCGGCGCGGACATGGTGTCGAACCGTTCGGAAACCTTGGCGTTGCCGCGATCGACCGCGAACAAAAACTGAAACAGGTCGTTGGATCCGACCGAGACGAAATCGACCTTCTTCAGGAGCTCGTCGAGCTGATAAAGCAGCGCCGGCACCTCCACCATGGTGCCGACGTCGATGCGTTCCGGCAGCGCATGGCCGTGCTGGCGCAAATAGGTCAGCTCGCGCTCGACGATCGCCTTGGCGGCATCGAATTCGGCGACCTCGGTAATCATCGGAAACATGATGCGCAGCGCGCGGCCGCCACCGGCGCGCAGCAGCGCACGGATCTGGCCGCGCAGCAGCCCGGGCCGGTCGAGACCGAGCCGGATCGCGCGCCAGCCCAGCGCGGGATTTTCCTCGATCACGGTTTCCATATAGGGCAGCGCCTTGTCGCCGCCGATGTCCAGCGTCCGGAACGTCACGGGCTTGGGGCCCGCCGCATCCAGCACCGCGCGGTACAGCGCGAGCTGGTCGCTGGTGCGCGGCAGGCTCTGGCCGACCATGAACTGCAGTTCGGTGCGGAACAGGCCGATGCCGGCGCTGCCGGTGTCGTCGATATGCGGCAGATCGATGGTCAGGCCGGCATTGATCATGAGTTCGATGTGCTGGCCGTCTTTGGTCACGCAGGGTTTGTCGCGCAGCGCCGAATACTGCGCCTGCCGCCGGGCGCGAAACCGCACCCGTTCCGCATAGGCCGATTCGATCTCCGCCGAGGGGCGCACGTAGATCTCGCCCGAGGTGCCATCGACAATGATGGCGTCGCCGGGATCGGCGATACCCGGCGCGTTCGGCACTTCGCCGACCGCAGGAATGCCGAGCGCGCGCGCCACGATCGAGACGTGGGAATTGGCGGTGCCTTCCTCCAGCACCAGTCCGCGCAGCCGCTTGCGATCATAATCGAGCAGGGCCGCGGGCCCCATCGCGCGCGCGATCAGGATCGCGTTGTCGGGCAATTGCTCGCGCGAAGGCGCGTGATCCTGACCCACCAATTGCCGCATCAGGCGATGGCCGAGATCCTCGAGGTCATGCAGGCGGTCGCGCAAGTACGGATCGGTGGAACGCAGCATGCGCGCGCGGGTGTCGGACTGCACGCGTTCGACGGCGGCCTCCGCGGTGAGGCCGGTGGCGACCGCCTCGTGCAGTCTGTGCGACCAGCCGTGATCGTTGGCGAACATGCGGTAGGCTTCCAGCACATCGCGATGCTCGCCGCCTTCGGCGACGTCGCCGCGCTCCAGCATGCGGTCGAGGTCGGCGCGCAATTTCGCGAGCGCGGTGTCGAGCCGTTTGACTTCCTTGGGCAGGTCCTCGGCGATGTAATTGGTGATGACGACGCGCGGCTCGTGGAGCACCACATGGCCGAGTGCGATGCCGTCGGACAGGATCGCGCCGGTCTTGTGCAGCGAATGCCGCGCGGCGGGCTCGGCGCCGGGCTGGGCGAGGGCGGCCAATTCGCCCGACGCAATCATCTCCGCCAGCACCATGGCGGTGGTCTGCAGCGCCTCGACCTCTTCCTCGACATAGGTGCGCTTGGCGCGGTTCTGCACCACCAGCACGCCGAGTGTGTTGCCGGCGCGCAGGATCGGGACGCCGAGGAAGGAATGGTAGATTTCTTCGCCGGTTTCCGGGCGGAACGAGAACGCCGGATGATTTTGCGCGTCGCTCAGGTTGAGCGGGGTCGCCTCGCTGGCGACCAGGCCGACCAGGCCCTCATGCGCGCTGAGGACGGTTCTGTGCACCGCGTCGCGGTTGAGGCCTTCGGTGGCGTAGAGCTCCAGCGTGTTGTCGACGCGCAGCACATAGGTCGAGCAGACCTCGGCCACCATATTGGCAGCGATCAGCACCACGATCTTGTCCAATCGTTCCTGGGCTGAGACCTGCTCCGCCATGGTTTCGCGGAGTCGTCTCAGCAAGACGCGGGGGCCTCCCGACGCGCTCCGCATGTGCTAAAATCCTCCGCCGCGAAGCCAGCATGCCGGGTGGCCGGGAGCTGGCGCTAAACTCAAGAAAAACAACAATTTTATTCATTCGGCGCCGTCGCAAGCCCAGGATGGCGGCCGAATCACAATAGCCAAAACTGTGGCATAGTTTGCGGCAGCCCACCCATCAGGCCGTATAGCGAATTGAGGCTTGTTTTGCCAAGCAAAACGCCTGCCAGAGGCGATAACGTCTCTCCTAGCCCAATGCTGCGATAGCTAAGGAAAAATCTTTCTAAAGTTTGATGACTGAGTGTGGATTCTGCCGTGCAGCAAACGCGACGTCACCTCTCCCATAGGGAGAGGTCGGATTGCGAAGCAATCCGGGTGAGGGGTTGGGAACTATCGATAGGCCGTACCCCCCCCAACCCTCTCCCATCGAAGTCGGATATATCCGACTTCGACAATTTCAAGCGCCCAACTCGGGTATACCCGAGTTGGATGGCAGAGGGGGCGCACTTCCGTTGACGCGGCCTCGAAGCCGCTCTCACACCTGATCGAGCCCGTAGAGCGTGTGCAGCGTG
>JBGQCE010000237.1:0-6002 GCA_041495185.1 Bradyrhizobium sp. | reverse complement strand
CGCCGCGGTCACGGTTTCGGTGTAATTCCCCTTGTAGCTCGGCACGATCCGGTATTCGGACTGCGACGCGTTGAAATCGGCGGTGAGCTTCTCCAACTGACGACCGAGTTCGCCCGACATGGCGTGCCACCACATGATCTCGGTGGCCGCCTGGGCCGGATACGCCAGGGTGACCGCTGCCGCGACGGCCGCGAGTTGCAAAAATCTCAGAGCCGATTTCACAGGTAAAACCATTCTAATCTGCGGGAGCTAATCTGCGGAGGCGCGAAACGCGATTTTGCGCGTCATGCGCCCTCATAAGGCCCCGCACCGGAGGTTTCAATCCGCAAAAGCCGGTCGCAGCGCACAATTGACGATACCGGCGGTACTATCAGAATAGCCATCTTCCGCCGGCTCCTGCTAAATCGCATTGAACCTTTTCTCCCACCTATCGACATCATCATAAGGGGATAGTTGCCTGTGTACAGCCGCGCCGACCTTTCGCGGACCGTAGCCATCGTTGTTGCGCTGTTTTTCACGGCGATCTCGACGAACGCTGTCGCGCGCGAATTTCGCGCCGCCGATACCCAGAGCGAGGATTATCCGACCGTCCAGGCGCTGCGCTACATGGGCCGCCTGATCGCCGAGCGCAGCGGCGGCCGCGACCAGATCCGGGTGTTTCACTCGCGCCAGCTCGGCGAGGAAAAGGAAACCATCGAGCAGACCCGCGCCGGCGCCATCGATCTCAATCGTACCAATGTGGCGCTGATCGGGACCTTCGTGCCGGCAATGAATGTGCTGGCGATGCCGTTTCTGTTTCGCTCCATCGAGCATTTGCAGAAGGTACTGGACGGGCCGATCGGCAATGAAATTCTGAACAGTTTCGAGCCCTACGGTTTCGTCGGCCTGGCGTTTTACGATTCAGGGGCGCGATCGATCTACAACAGCGTCCGGCCTGTCCGCTCCATCGCCGACATGAAGGGCTTGCGGCTTCGCGTGCAACAGTCCGAATTGATGTCCGACATGATCAAGGCGCTCGGCGCGGAGCCGATCGAGCTGCCCTACGGACAGGTCCTCACCGGACTTGCCACCAAGCTGATCGACGGTGCGGAGAACAACTGGCCGTCCTTCGTGACGACCGATCACTATAAATATGCCGGTTATTATACCCTCACCGAACACACAATGAGCCCAGAAGTGCTGGTGATTTCGCAGAAGGCCTGGCAAAGCCTGTCGAACGAGGACCGGAAGATTTTTCGCGACGCCGCGATCAAATCCAGTCACTTCATGCGCGAGAAATGGAATGCTCTCGAGGAGCGATCGCGCCAGCAGGCGAAGGCCGCAGGCGTTACGATCGTGACCGACGTCGACCGCAAGCCGTTCGAGGCCGCGATGGCCGGAATCTATGCAAAAGCGCAACAAGATCCGGCGGCCGCGGAACTGATCGCACGAATTCGCAAGGTGGAGTGAATTGGCCTTGGCAACACCCCGGCAGGACGAAGCTGCGGAGCGGCCGGCGAGCCTCGCCGCGCGAGGCCGTGCCCGCATCGTCGGGCTGGTGCGCGCCGTGCCGATCCGCTGGCGCATCCTGTCGATTGCGGCACTGAACTCGGCGGTCGTCGTGGTACTGGCCGCCATGATATGGAACGGCGCCCAGGTGCTGGGTTCGGCCTGGGACGACGTGCGGCAGGTGCGGGAGTCGGACAAGATCCTGGCGCTGCTGGAAAGCGAAACCGGCCGCCTGCAGAACCTGATCCATCGCTACATCAATCAGCCAAGCCCCGAATTATTCGCCGAAATCTTGCTGCTGCGCGAGGCGGTTCTCGGCACGCTGACGACGCGCGCATCGACCGACCCGATGCTGTCAGGATCGGTGGAGGAGCTTGAGCGCGTCACCGAGCGTTTCCTCAACGGCTTCGGTGAATTGCGCGGCGTTCAGGCGACCATTTCGAAAACCTACGAGGACCAGGTCTTGACCCCCGCGAGGGAGATGGCCGGGCTCTATTCGATCATCGAGGGCGCCACCGGGCATCGCGATGCCCTGATCTGGCCGTCGCTTGGAAAATCCCGTGAAGCGTTTACCGCGATGCTGGTCGCCGCCAACGCCTATTATCTTTCGCTGGCCACCGCATCCGCCGAGGAAGCCCGCCGCACCACCGAGACCATCGAGAAGACGATTCCGGTGATGTCCGACCTTGCCGATAACGACCTGCAGCGCATGGCCCTGCAGCGATTGAACGTAAGGACGGTGGCGCTGCGGGAAGGCCTTGCGAAATTGTCGGAGCAGCTTGCGAACCGCACCGAGCTGTTGCGTAATACCATCGACGCCAGCCAGGCCGAGGCCATCGGCGCGATCGACGAATTGTCGATCAAGATGCGGCAGCGCGAGCAGAAGGCGCAGGAGACATTCGATCGGACGCTGGGCGACATCTCGCGCAGGGTGTTGTCGATCGCCGTGATTTTTCTCGGCATCATCATCACCGCGGGCGTCCTGATCGCGCTGAGCATCCGGCTACCCTTGCAGCAGATCATGGCGGCGATGCACGCCATCACATCGGGCAATTACGATCGGCAGGTGCAGGGGACAAACGCCAAGGACGAGGTCGGCGCGATGGCGCGCGCGGTGGAGGTGTTCCGCGAAAACGCCATCGCCAAGCGCAAGACCGAAGACGAACTGCGCACGTCGAAGGAAAAGGCCGAGGGCGCCCTGCTTGAACTGAACGCCGCCCAGCAGAACCTGATCGACGCCGAGCGCTTGGCGGCGCTCGGCGGCCTGGTCGCCGGTGTCGCCCACGAAGTGAACAACCCGATCGGTATCAGCCTCACGGTAGCGTCCAGTTTCTCGCGCCGATCGGAAATGTTCGAAGCCGAGTTGAAATCGGATGCGCCGTTACGCCGGTCTCAGCTCGAGGAATTCGTCCGCTCCTCGCGCGACGCGGCCCAGCAACTGGTGGCGAACCTGCATCGCGCCGCCGAGCTGATTCAGTCCTTCAAGCAGGTCGCGGTGGACCGCTCGCATGCGGAGCGCCGTCAATTCGGTCTCAGCGAGGCGACCGACCAGATCATCGCCAGCCTGCGGCCGGTCCTGAAGAAGGCGCCGATCGAGCTGTCTGTCGACGTGCCGGAAGGCCTTGTGATCGACGGTTACCCCGGCTCGTACGGGCAGATTCTGACCAATCTCTTCCTCAACGCCGCAAATCATGCGTTTGCCGACGGCCGCGCCGGCGCGATCTCGATTTCAGCGCGGCCGCGCGGCGCCGACGACGTCGAGATCATTTTTGCCGACAATGGGGCGGGAATGACGCCGGACGTGCAGCGGCAGGCATTCGACCCGTTCTTTACCACGCGCCGCAATGAGGGCGGCACCGGTTTAGGCCTGCACATTGTCTATAATCTCGTCACCCAGCAGCTCGGCGGCCGCATGATGCTCGATTCAAGACTGGGACAAGGCACCACATTTCGCATTATCATGCCGAGGGCCGCCCGAGGCGGCTCCGAAACCGCAGACCAGGCAAGCGACGGAACCACTCAATGGCCGAACAGGACGATGTCCTCCACCTGATCGACGATACCGGATCCGCTCCGGAGACATCGACCGCGCGCAAGTGGAAGATCGCCGTCATCGACGACGATCAGGCCGTACACGAAGGCACGCGCTTTGCGCTGAGCGATTACAGTCTCAACGGGCAGACGCTCGAGATCCTGTCGGCCTATTCGGCGGCCGAGGGCCGCACCCTGATGCGCGCGCATCCCGATATCGCGGCCGTGCTGCTCGACGTCATCATGGAAACCGACGCCGCAGGCCTCGATCTCGTCGAATACATCCGCAACGAAATCAGAACGAGACCGTCCGCATCATCCTGCGCACCGGGCAGCCCGGCCAGGCACCGGAACGCCGCGTCATCGTCCGGTACGACATCAACGACTACAAGGCGAAGACCGAGCTCACCGCCGACAAGCTGTTTACCTCGCTGACCGCGGCGCTGCGCAGTTATCAGCAGCTCGAGCGCATGGTGCAAACCCGGCGCGGGCTGGAAATCATCATTGACGCCGCCTCGACCCTGTACGATTTCAAATCGATGCAGCGCCTCGCCGAAGGCGTGTTGACGCAAATCGCCTCGCTGCTCAATGTCGATTGCGCCGGCATTCTGGTGCTGCGCGACGGCGGCGTGATCGGAGACGACTTTTCCGTGCTGGCCGGTTCGGGCTGCTACAGCCGCTTCATCGGCCCCGCCGGATCCAAGTCGCTCGACCCCGATTTGCGATCGATGGTGGAAGCCGCCTTCAAGCGGCGCAAGCATGAATTCGTCGATCACCGTTCGGTGCTTTACATTCGCACCGGCAGCGGGCGCGAAGTCGTCGTGCTGCTGCAGGCGGAACGCCAGTTGTCCGAAACCGACCGCTCGCTGGTCGAGATTTTCGGCAGCCGGCTTTCGATCGCGTTCGACAACGTCATTCTCTATCAGCAGCTGAACGAGGCCAACAGCCAGCTCGAGGACCGTGTCGCCCAGCGCACCCGCGCGCTGATGCAGGCCAACCGCAGACTGTCGGCGCAGTGGCTGCGGCTGCAGCGCGCCAACGGCTTCAAGAACGAAATTCTCGGCACCGTCGCCCACGATTTGAAGAATCCGCTTGGCGTGATTCTCGGCCGCACCGAAATGCTGACCGAGCTGATCAGCACCGGTTCCTCCAAGGAGAGCGTCACCGCGCAGGTCGAACATATCCGCGATGCCACCAGGCGCCTGACCTCGATGGTCGATCACCTGATTTCGGACGCGATGGCCGATGCCTTCGACATCACCATTCGCCGCGAGCCGGTCGATATCGCGGCTCTGGTCAGCGAAGTCGCAGACGCCAATCAGCCGCTGGCGGCAAACAAGCAGCAGGCCATCACCGTGTCGGCGCCGCCGAATTTCGTCACGATGTGCGATGCCGACCGGATGCGCGAGGCGATCGACAATCTCGTCAGCAACGCCATCAAATACAGTCCGATCGGCGGCAAGATCGCGGTGCTGGTCAGCCGCGAGCGGAACAGCACCGTCATCCGCATCGCCGACGAAGGCGCGGGCCTCTCTCCCGAAGATCTTGGGCGGCTGTTCGGCCGCTTCCAGCGGCTTTCCGCGAAACCGACCGCCGGTGAAAGTTCGACCGGGCTGGGCTTATCGATCGTCAAGCGCATTATCGACATGCATGGCGGCGAGGTGACCGCGCAGAGCGGCGGGCCCGGACAGGGATCGACCTTCACGGTTACATTACCTGCAACAGAGTTGTCATGACCCAGAGCCAGCACATTATCATCGTCGATGACGAGCCGCCGGCCCGCGAGATGGTCGGTGATTACCTCAAGATGCACGGATTTACCGTAACGCTGTGCGACGGCGGCAAGAGCCTGCGCGGCGCGATCGAGACCAGCGTGCCCGATCTCGTGGTGCTCGATCTGAACATGCCGGAGGAAGACGGGCTTTCGATCATCCGCGATCTGAAAAGCCGCATCAACGTCCCCGTCATCATGCTGACGGCGACCGCAAGCCCGATCGACCGCGTGGTGGGGCTGGAGCTCGGCGCCGACGATTACATCGCAAAGCCCTGCGAATTGCGCGAATTGATGGCGCGGATTCGCTCGGTGCTGCGGCGGAGCGCGCCGGTCAGGGCGGCGGCGCCAGCCCTGGAAGCTGCCGGCGCCAAAGCAGCGAAGGACCAATTGGTGCGGTTCGGAACGAAATGGCTCGATCTGGAGGCGCAGTCGCTCCGCGACGACGAGGGCAATGAGCATCCGCTGACCGCTTCCGAATTCGGCCTGCTCAAGGTATTCGCGGCAAATCCGAAACGGGTGCTGTCGCGTGAGCGCCTGCTGGAATTGGCCAACGCGCGCGACGCCGAAGCCTTCGATCGCGCCGTCGATCTGCGAATCATGCGAATCCGCCGCAAGATCGAGATCGATCCGACCAAGCCCGCGGTCATCCGCACCATCCGGGGCGGCGGATATCTGTTCTCGCCGGTCGGCGACAAGGCCTGATTGGCTG
>JBGQCE010000236.1:0-6027 GCA_041495185.1 Bradyrhizobium sp. | reverse complement strand
CTGCTCGAAACCGGAATTGAAACGCTGCGCCAGCACGTGGACATCGTAGCTCAGTGCTTCCGCGGCGCTGTGGAAGGCCTGGTAGGGCATCATGATGGCTGCCGCGAAATAATTCGCAAGCGTAATCCGGTAGAGCCGGCGCGGCGTATCGTCGAGGGGACCGGCGCGATTGACGATCGCATCGAAACTGCCGCTGCATTCGGTAAGGCCGATCTGGAACGCGAGCTGGAACGCGCGGCCGGGTCCATCGACCAGTTCCGAGATCAGGAGTTGCCGGCGATGACGATCGAACCGCCGCAAGGTCTCGCGCATGACATCGACCGGCATGATGCGGGTCACGATCGAATGTTTTTCGCGCAAGCGCGTGCCGAGCGCGGCGAACAGCTCCTCGGAGGACACGTTCAACTCGTCGCGCAGGTTTTCCGCAGCCTGCTCGAGCTCGGGGAAATAATTGCGGTTGGCCTCGATCAGGTCGCGCACCCGCTCGATCGGATTGGCCTCGAAGCGCGTGCCCTCGTCGCGGTCGGCCATTTGGGCGGCGACCAGGGTCTCGCCGCGGCGGGCCTCGGTATAGGCGGCGTACAGGCGTTGTAATGAATGAGTCACACCGGGGCACAATTCCGCCAGATCGCGCAATTCCTGCTTCGGCAGGTCGATCTGCCGGAACAGCGGATCGGAAAAGATTTCGTTCAGCTCGGCGAAGAACCGGTCCTCGTCGGCGGTGGCGAGATCGCGCAGATCGAGGTCATAGGTCTCCGCCAGCCGCAGCAGGATCTGCGCCGTCACCGGGCGCTGATTGCGCTCTATCAGGTTGATATAGCTGGGCGAAATGCCGAGCCCCTCGGCGATCTGGGTCTGCGACAATCCCAATTGCTGCCGGATGCGCCGGAACCTTGGACCGACGAAAAGCTTCTTGCCTGAATCGCCGGCCATGGGCTGCCTCGCTGGTCCTTGCAGTCATTCCGGACGGCGCGGAGCGGCGATCCGGAATCTCGAGATTCTCAGATGTGCAATTGCACATCGTAGTTCGTGTTTGCACGCCCCGGAATGACAACACTTTGTGACAAGATTTACAAAATGACATCTATGACATGTTCATATGTTACATGACATCACCATTAGATTGCAAGCTGTCTATACGAATTAGGAAGTTTGGCGTTTAGCTCTCGCCACGCATTTCGCAATGCACTGTCACGAATGTCGATTGGAGAACTACGATGGCGAAGACCTTTGAACAGCTCGTTCCCGCGCCCAAGGGGCGTTTCGATGGCATCAGCCGTCCCTACTCCCCGGCCGAGGTGGAGAAGCTGCGCGGCTCCGTGCCGATCGCCTACACGCTGGCCGAGAAGGGTGCCAATCGGCTTTGGGAGTCGCTGAAGAAAGAGCCTTTCGTCAACTCGCTCGGCGCCGTCACCGGCAACCAGGCGATGCAGCAGGCGCGCGCAGGTTTGCCTGCGATCTATCTGTCGGGCTGGCAGGTTGCCGCCGACGCCAACACCGCGGGCGCAATGTATCCCGACCAGAGCCTGTATCCGGCCAACGCCGGCCCGGAACTGTGCCGCCGCATCAACCGCACCTTCCAGCGTGCCGACCAGATCGAGCACTCCGAAGGCGGCGCCAAGATCGACTGGTTCGTGCCCGTTGTCGCCGACGCGGAAGCAGGCTTCGGCGGTCCCTTGAACTCGTTCGAAATCATGAAGGCCTATATCGAGGCGGGCGCGGCCGGCGTTCACTTCGAGGACCAGCTTGCGTCGGAAAAGAAGTGCGGCCACATGGGCGGCAAGGTGCTGATCCCGACGGCTGCGCATGAACGCAACCTGATCGCGGCGCGTCTGGCCGCCGATGTCTGCGGCACGCCGACCTTCGTGCTGGCGCGCACCGATGCTGAGAGCGCCAAGCTGATCACCGCCGATGTGGACGAGCGCGATCGCGAGTTCATCACCGGCGAGCGCACCGCGGAAGGTTTTTTCAGACTGAAGCCCGGCACGGGACTGGCGCACTGCATCAAGCGCGGCATTGCCTTTGCGAAGTACGCCGACCTGCTGTGGTGGGAGACCTCGACCCCGAACCTCGAAGAGGCAAGGGAGTTTGCCGAGGCCGTGCACAAGGTCTATCCCGGCAAGATGCTGGCCTACAATTGTTCGCCGTCGTTCAACTGGGAAGCCAATATCGACAAGGCGACGATTGCCAAATTCCAGCGCGAGATCGGCGCGATGGGCTACAAGTTCCAGTTCGTGACCCTGGCGGGTTTCCACTCGCTCAACCACGGCATGTTCGAGCTGGCGCGCGGCTACAAGGCCGAAGGCATGGCGGCTTACTCCCGCCTGCAGCAGGCCGAGTTCGCCTCCGAGAAGCACGGCTATTCGGCGACGCGCCATCAGCGCGAAGTCGGCACCGGCTACTTCGATCTGGTGTCGACCACCATCACCGGCGGCACCTCGTCGACCACAGCGCTTCACGACTCGACCGAAGCCGCGCAGTTCAAGGCGCACGGTTCGGAAATCAAGGTTCAGGCGGCTGAATAGCAGCAGCTGAATAACAGGAGACTATGATGACCAAAGGCAGCAATTTCTGGGTGATTGGCGGCGAGTTCGGTTCGATGAACTTCCACAAGCTCGTGGAAGGCTCGGCCCAGGTGCAGGGTCCGTTCAAGACCCGCAAGGAAGCCGAGGATGCCTGGCGCGTAGTCTCGGAAGAGAACCGCCACAAGGCCGGCGTGCGCTTTTCCATCGTGGAAGAGCCCGCGCGGGTCTCGGCCTGATCGGCCTGCTAACGTCCAGGGAAACGTACGAGCAAACGTACGAGCAAACGTACGAGTAAACGACCAAGGAAACAGCGGCCCCATCCGGTGATCCCGGTGGGGCTGCTCGCGTTTAGAAAGCGCGTCGAACTAAAAACCAAAGGCGTAAGTCTTTGGGAACAAACGGCCTTTGCGGAAAATGCGGTTACTGATAGGTTAAGCGCGGGGCGGGGACCCATCAGGACAAAGGCCACCAGGGGATGTCAGACGCGCACAATACCGGAAGCAACGCCGTCAGCGAACAGCGCCCGATACGGCTGCGCGATGCGCTGCGGCAGGCGCGGATCGAGGCTGCCGATCGCACCGGCGTCGTCGTCGACCTGCGCGACGCCGAAGTGGCGCGGCTCGAAATTCTGAACGAGGCGCTCGACCCGCTGTTTGCGCAAGTTCCGGATACGGTCGATCTGTTCGATCGCGGCATCAGCCAGGGCGATACGCCGCGGCTGTGGATCGATGTCGTTGCCCATGTGCTGATGGGACGCGACAAGCGCATCTACCGCTTCGTGCAGGATACCCGTTTCGGCCGCATCGTGATCGCCGAATCCCATGATGTCGCTGCTATCGTCGATGCCGTCACCGAATATGTCGCCCGCCGCATGATCGAGCGCGAACATGCGCTGGTCGCAACGCCTGCGCCGGAGCCGGCCGCGATCGAGAAGCCGCGCCGCAGCCGGTTCTGGACCTTCGCGCTCGGCTTCGTTGTCGGTGCGATCGCGCTGTTCGGCCTGGCGCTGTTTGAGGCCTTGGGCAACCTCTAGAGCAGCCGCGTCTGCTGCAATTGCCGGACGCGCAACGTATCGTCGATGCCGCGGATGATCTGCTCGCACCGCCACGCGGCGCCCTCGCGCTCGATTGAAAACAGATTATAGGCGGCTGCCGGATAGCGGCCATGCGCGAGCGCGGATGCGGAAGGCACGCCGACCACGGGGATGGAGCGCTGCGGCCCCTCGATCCATATCGTGGAATGGACGTGATCATGCCCGTGCAGGATCAGCTCCACGCCGTGCCGTTTCAGGAGCGCGAGCAGTTCGCTGGAATCGGTCAGCCGCTTGGTGTGCGAATCCGAACGCAGCGGGTGGTGGATCAGCAGTACACGAAATACCTGCTCGGAGGACAACCCCACCAGGATGCGCTCAAGCGCCTCAAGCTGGCTGCGCCCGAGCCAACCCGTCGCCATCAGCGGGGGGGTCGGGACCGCCGACGACACGCTGATCAGCGCCAGCGGGCCGCGCCGGCGTACCGATGGAAATGTAACGGCGCCCTGCGGCGCCTCGTCGCTATCAAGGTAATTTCCCCACGCTTCCATGAAGCGATGTTGGGTCACGCGGACATAGGTGTCGTGATTGCCGGGGATCACCGTGACGCGATCCGGCGCGCCGACGCTCTCCAGCCATTTCAGCGCCGGCGCAAATTCTGCCTCTAACGCGAGATTGACGAGATCGCCTGTTATCGCGATGTGATGCGGATTTTGCGCCTGCATGTCCGACACCAGCGCATCGAGCACGTCGCGCCGGTAGTATTTCTGGCGATTGCGCCGCCAGTTGAGATAGCCGAACGCTCGTTTCCCCGCGAGATCGCGAAGCCGCGGTGTGGGCAGGGGCGGGAGATGCGGATCGGACAGGTGCGCCAGCGTGAATGCGGCCATCACATGCATCCAGTCGGGAGATCTGCGAGAGTGAGCCACTGCGCGATCATCTCGTGATACCCTGTGAAAACCGGTGAATGTACTGGCAAGCTGGCTGTCCCCGCGCAAGGATCGAACACAATGTCCGGATATCAGAGATTTCAGTGGCGATGAACCCGCAATCCCTGCGAAAGCGCGTGGAGCCGGTGCTGCGGCGGGCTTTTCACCTCTATTGGCGGCTCGCCCGCGGCATGACGCTTGGGGTCCGCGCCGTGGTGCTGGACGGCGACAACCGGGTGTTTCTGGTCAAGCACAGTTATGTCACCGGCTGGCACCTGCCGGGCGGCGGCGTCGAAGTCGGCGAAACCTTCCGCGATGCGCTGCGGCGCGAGCTGATGGAGGAGGGGCGAATTGAACTGTCGGGCGAACCGGCCCTCCACGGCCTGTTCTTCAATGGCCACGTTTCCCGTCGAGACCACGTCGCGGTCTACATCGTCAGGAATTATCGGCAGGACCGTCTGCCCGAGCCGAACCACGAGATCGTCGCCTGCGGTTTCTATGATGCGAGTGCGCTGCCGGCGGAGACGACCGAGGGTACGCGGCTGCGGATATCGGAAGTGCTCGAAGGCAAGGCGCCGATCGCCACCTGGCGGTAGGGGTCGCATCTTGTGCCCGCATTGTAAACGAGAAAGATTGTCGTGATCGCGTAGCCGAACCGCGTGCGATGGGAAGAAGATGAAATATTTGAAGGCTCTCTGCGGCGTCGGCTTCTTCGTGGCTCTGGTCAGCAATGTTTGGTCGATATCCGGCTGGACTGAAATTCGGGGGAGTCTATGACGACATCTGCTATCTGCGGCAGGCTCATCTTTTCCAGAGATTCGGGCCAAGCGGTTTGAATACCGATATCTCCCGGGATGACGACCACTATCTCTCTTCAAAACTGAAGGAGATGGGCTTCCCGACCTGGAGCGATCCGGCAACGGCCCCCTGTCACACCTTGATGCCCGCGAGCCAAAAGCGGGTCATGCAGTATCCGCCGGGGACCGGTTTCATGCTGGCGCTTTTTCCGTCCGGGTTTCAGGTCATTCCGCTCTATGTCTTGACCTCGGTGGTGGCCTTTGGCTTTGCGCTTGCCGCAATTGTGTATGCGTCCACCTTGTTTTCTCTCCTTCTCGTCGCTGCCTTCGGAGACGCAGCAATCTACCTGATGATCAATCCGACCAAGGCGAGTTATTCAATGGCGCCCACTATGATGGTTTGTGCGCTGGCGGGTTTTCTCACGGCGAAGCTTTTTGTTAACGAGGGGCGTCGCCGGTTGCTTTTGGCCATGCTGATTGGCCTTCTCATTGGTCTGGCGGTCAATTTCAGGCTGCCGAACCTGTTTCTTTCGACAGGCTATTTCCTGTTCTTCTTTGGTGCATTCCTGCTGTCCCGGAACAGGGAAACCTTGCTTCAAGGAATGTTATTCGGATTCGCATTCCTCACCGGAATAGCGCCGACGCTGCTCGCAAACGCGATCAATGCGGGAAGTCCGTTCTCGACCACTTATGGCGGTCCTGACGTAGCGCCGCCGGAATTGAACGTTGGCGTGCTTTGGGCATAT
>JBGQCE010000235.1:0-6055 GCA_041495185.1 Bradyrhizobium sp. | reverse complement strand
CGCTTCGCGCGAGATCGAGCCGAACGACATCGCCCCCGTAGCGAAGCGCTTGACGATATCCTTGGCCGGCTCGACCTGGTCGAGCGGGATGGGTTTGCGCTTCTCGTCCTCGGCGGTCTTGATCTTGAACAGGCCGCGCAGGGTCAACAGCCGCTCGGATTGCTCGTTGAGGATTTTCGCGAACGCCTTGTAGCGCTCCAGCGAATTGCCGCGCACCGCGTGCTGAAGGTTGGAGACGGACTCGGCGTTCCAGGCATGATCCTCGCCGCGGGTGCGGTAGGCATATTCGCCGCCGACATCGAGCGCGTTCTTGTAGACCGGTGCATCGCCGAATGCGTCGGCGTGGCGGCGCGCGGTTTCCTCGGCGATTTCGGCAAGGCCAACGCCTTCGATGCGGGTGTGGGTGCCGACGAAATATTTCGCGACAAAATCCGCCTTCAATCCGACCGCGTCGAAGATCTGCGCGCCGCAATAGGACTGATAGGTCGAGATGCCCATCTTCGACATCACCTTGAGCAGGCCCTTGCCGATCGACTTGATGTAGCGCTTGACGATTTCATAATCGTCGAGCGCCGCCGGCAGGCGATCCTTCATCGCGATGATGGTTTCGAACGCCAGATAAGGATTGATCGCCTCTGCCCCGTAGCCGGCCAGACAGGCGAAGTGATGCACCTCGCGCGGCTCGCCGGATTCGACCACGAGGCCAACCGAGGTGCGCAATCCCGTGCGGATCAGATGATGATGCACGGCGGCGCAGGCGAGCAGCGAGGGTATCGGAATCCGGTCCGAGCCCGCCATGCGGTCGGACAGGATGATGATGTTGACGCCTTCGCGGACGGCGGCTTCCGCGCGCGCGCAGAGTTCGTCGAGCACCTGCTCGAGTCCGGCCGCACCGAGGCCGGCATGGAAGGTGGTGTCGAGTGTGCGCGACTTGAAATGGGTGTCGGCGATATCGGAGATCGACCGGATCTTTTCCAGGTCGGCGTCGGTCAGGATCGGCTGGCGCACTTCGAGACGCTTGGTGCCGGCCATGCCCTGCAGGTCGAACAGGTTCGGCCGCGGCCCGATGATCGAGACCAGACTCATGACCAGTTCTTCGCGGATCGGATCGATCGGCGGATTGGTGACCTGCGCGAAATTCTGCTTGAAGTAGGTGAACAGCTGCTTCGGCTTGTCCGACAGCGCCGAAATCGGCGTGTCGTTGCCCATCGAGCCGTTGGCCTCTTCGCCGGTCGACGCCATCGGCGTCATCAGGATGTCGATGTCTTCCTGCGAATAGCCGAACGCCTGCTGCCGATCCAGGAGCGGCAGGTTGGAGCGCAGGCCCTTGGTCGGAGCATCCGGCAATTCCTCGAGCACGATCTGGGTGCGGTCGAGCCATTCGCTGTAGGGATGGCTTTTCGCCAGTTGTGCCTTGATCTCGTCGTCTGGAATGAGGCGGCCCTGTTCGAGATCGACCAGCAGCATCTTGCCGGGCTGCAGCCGCCACTTGGTGACGATGTGTTCCTCGGGGATTTTCAGCACGCCCATTTCGGAGGCCATGACGATGCGGTCGTCAGAGGTCACGAGATAGCGCGCCGGGCGAAGCCCATTGCGGTCGAGCGTAGCGCCGATCTGGCGGCCGTCGGTAAACGCAATCGCGGCGGGACCGTCCCACGGCTCCATGAGCGCGGCATGATATTCGTAAAATGCGCGGCGCTGCTCATCCATCAAGGGATTGCCGGCCCAGGCTTCCGGAATCATCATCATCACGGCGTGCGGCAGCGAGTAGCCGCCCTGCACCAGGAATTCGAGGGCGTTGTCGAAACAGGCGGTGTCGGACTGGCCTTCGTAGGAGATCGGCCACAGCCGGCTGATGTCCTTGCCGTACAGCTCCGAATGCACCGAGGCCTGGCGGGCCGCCATCCAGTTGACATTGCCGCGCAGCGTGTTGATCTCGCCGTTGTGCGCGATCATCCGGTAGGGATGCGCCAGCGACCAGGTCGGGAAGGTGTTGGTCGAAAAACGCTGATGGACCAGCGCCAGCGCGCTTTCGAAATCGGCTTCAGACAGATCTGGATAATATTTGGCGAGCTGGTCGGCGAGGAACATACCCTTGTAGACGACGGTGCGGCAGGACATCGACACCGGATAATATCCGGCGAGGCCGCGGTCGCGGCGCTGGTAGATTGCCTGCGAAATCGACTTGCGAAGGATATAGAGCCTTCGCTCGAACTCCTCGTCGTTCTTGATATGCGGGCCGCGGCCGATGAACACCTGCATGTGGGCGGGCTCGGTCGGCTTGACGGTTTGGCCGAGCGAGGAATTGTCGGTCGGCACGTCGCGCCAGCCGAGCAGCGTCAGCCCGTCATCCTTGATCTGGTCGGCGATGATGCTCTTGATGACTTTACGCCACGCTGTCTCCTTCGGCATGAACAGCGCGCCGACCGCATAGTCGCCGGGCTTCGGCAGCGTGAAGCCGAGCGCCTTGGTCTTGCGCGTGAAGAAAGCGTGCGGGATCTGCACCAGAATGCCAGCGCCGTCACCGGCGCGCGGATCGGCGCCGACCGCGCCGCGGTGTTCGAGGTTGCAGAGAATGTTGAGCGCGTCGGAGACGATCTGGTGCGACTTCTTGCCCTTGATATTGGCGATGAAGCCGACGCCGCAGGAATCTTTTTCGAGCGAGAGATCGTAGAGACCCTCGGCGGGCGGGCGCCAATCGTGCTCGCGCGCGGGTTCTGCCGGTTTCGAGGCCGGGACCGCCGACAGCGCATCCGTCACGATGTTTTCGCGCTCGAACTCCGACCCGCTCATCTCACGTCCTCCTCAATCCGGTAAGGCCCTCACCGTCGTGTTCGGCGCACCTTGGGCGTTTGCGGCACCCACCGGGCCACCGCTCGTCCTCCGCGAGCCGCAATTTCATAAATTCAGGCCTGGGCGTTCAGCGTCCCCGACGAACGGCCTTGCCTTTTACTTCCTGGCGCCTGAGCACCAACTTTCGTTGCAATCCCTGTGCCGGGTTCGCACCTCAAATTGAGACAGTGATACTGTCCTAACTCCGACCATGCCAAATTTTTTTCTATCACACAAGCGCGTGGAAGTCGCCGGCCGCATGGCTCGTCCGTCCCGGCGGCATGGGCGGCTGCGCCGCCCCGGATTTGAAGCAAACGCGCCCCGATCCGGCCCAAGGACTGCCGGATTCAGCGATGAATTTGGCTCGCGGACAAGGAGCGAAATGCTCCGGGCGTGGGGCGTTGCAGGAGCGATGGTGCGATGAAGTTGTTCACAGGATGGATCATGTCGGCCGGGCTGGTTCTCACCGCCGCAGCCGCAAATGCGCAGGTTTTGGCGCCATATGGAATCGGCAGATCGCCCTATGCTGCTGTCTCCGACATCGAGGGCCCCTATGCGGCGATGCCTCAGGATATCCCGGCACCGCGCTACGGGCCCACCTTGTTGCCGCCGCAGGAGGTCTACACGGTCGTCCGCGACAGCGGGTTTTCGCCGCTCGGAGTTCCGCAGCAGCGCGGCCTCGTCTACACGATTTCCGTGATCGACCGCGGCGGCGACGACGGGCGGCTGGTGATCGATGCCCGCACCGGGCGGATCATCCGCTTCATGCCGGCGTATCGGATGGGTGACAATCTCAACGAGGATTTGACGGTAACCTATGGCCCGGTGGGGCCGCCGATCAGCCACGTCAGGGGCACGCCGCGGCCGCCGCGCTCGATACCGAGGGTCGCGGGCCGGACGCCTCCGGTGCCAATGCCGAAGCCCACGCCGCCGCACGCGGGAGAGCCATTGTCAGCCAAGCCTGTTCTCGAGCCGACGCAGCAATCGGCGGCGACACAGACGAAACCGGCCGATGCGCAGACGACCGGGCAAGCCCCTGCGGTTGTCCAGGCCAAGCCCGCCGCGCTGCCAATTCAGCCGACGCAGGAGATGCCGAAGGTGCAGGGGTTGGAATAGCTTGGTCGTCCCTGCGCACGCGGGGACGACGAAGATGATTGCAAAGCCGGCATACAAAAAAACGCCCCGGTCTCCCGGGGCGTTTTCACATTCAGGGCTTGTCGTGAAAGACCGCGCGTTACGCGGCGGCTTTCTCGGCCGAACCGTCGACCACTTGCGGGGCCTGGGCTACGGAAGAAATCGGAATGCTGCGGGGCTTCTTGGCCTCGGGAATCTCGCGGACGAGATCGACGTGGAGCAGGCCGTTCTCAAGCGAGGCGTTTTTCACCGCCACGAAATCGGCAAGCTGGAACGCCCGCTCGAAGGCGCGCGCCGCGATGCCGCGATACAGCAGCTCGGATTTGTTGCCGTTTTCATTGGCTGACTTCTCGCCCTTGATCGTCAGCGTGTTTTCCTTCGCGACGATCGAAAGCTCGCCTTGCGAGAATCCGGAAACCGCGACGCTGATGCGATAGGTGTTCTCGCCGGTGCGCTCGATATTGTAGGGCGGATAGCCGGGGCTGCCGTCAGAGGCGGCTTGATCGAGCAGGGAAAAGAACCGGTCGAAGCCGACGGTGGAACGATAAAACGGGGTGAGATCGTAGGTTCGCATAGGGTAGTCCTCCATTGAGCGACTTTTGAATTGAGCGAATTCGGACGCAAAACCGGAAAACCACTTTTGCTGAATTCGCCCCTGAATAAACCCGCCCGCCATCGGGCCGGGCTTTCGTCCTTGTGCAGCCTTGTGTTTCTTAGCGAAACACTGGCAGCGGCCTGCACGAAGGTGATATGGGAGGGGCGAGATAAGCGTTCAAGAAGCGGGGATGTGCCGCTTTTTTTCACGCTCGCGCCCTTGATTTTCAGCCCTTTTCACCTATCCGGTCAGCTGCCCATGACGCTCGTCTCAATTCCCGCCAATCCCGTTCCCGAAGACGTCGTCACCGGCACCATCAAGACGCCCGACGGCGCGGAACTGCGTTTCGCACGCTGGGCGCCGCCGGCGAACCGCAAGGGCACGGTCTGCGTCTTCACCGGCCGCAGCGAGCAGA
The DNA here is from genome assembly GCA_041495185.1 of Bradyrhizobium sp. Classification (GTDB taxonomy): domain Bacteria; phylum Pseudomonadota; class Alphaproteobacteria; order Rhizobiales; family Xanthobacteraceae; genus Bradyrhizobium. The sequence continues at coordinate 1,079 of JBGQCE010000235.1, read as the reverse complement.
TCGAAAAATATTTCGAGACGGTGCGCGACCTGCGCGATCGCGGCTTCGCGGTGGCGATGATCGACTGGCGCGGGCAGGGCCATTCCTCGCGGCGCCTGCGCGATCCGCGCAAGGGCTATGTCCGCGATTTCTCCGATTTCGAAGTCGACGTCGAAACCTTCGTACAGCAGGTGGTGCTGCCGGATTGCCCGCCGCCGTATTTCGCGCTGGCGCATTCGATGGGGGGTGCTGTGATGCTGCGCGTCGCACATGCCGGAAAACGCTGGTTCGACCGCATGGTGCTGTCGGCGCCGATGATCGATCTGCCCGGACACGCCACGTCGCTTCCGGCGCGCGCGCTTTTGCGGCTGCTGCGGTTTGCCGGGCTGGGCGGCCGCTACGTTCCCGGCGGCAACGACGCGCTGACCGGCTCGGAATCCTTTGTCAACAACCCCTTCACCAGCGATCCCGTGCGCTATGCCCGCAACGCCGCCATCCTGGAGGAAGACCCGACGCTCGGCATTGGCTCCCCGACGGTGGCCTGGGCCGATACCGCGATCCGGACGATGAGCGGCTTCCGCGCCTCCGACTATCCGTCGCAAATTCGCCAGCCGATCCTGATGCTGGCCGCCAGCAACGACACCGTCGTCTCGACGCCGGCGATCGAGGAATTCGCCTATCATCTGCGCGCCGGTTCGCATCTGGTGATCGCCGGCTCGAAACACGAAATCCTGCAGGAGCAGGACCGTTACCGCGCGCAATTCTGGGCGGCGTTCGATGCGTTTGTGCCGGGCACGCCGCTGTTCAAGTGATGAAGGCGTGTGCTCATAGAATTTGCGAGCAACACTTGGGCCAACACTTGGCCCAACACTTGGCCCAACACTTGGCCTATGTCCGCCTTGGCGCGCATTGCGGACTCGACTCAGACATCACGCCAAGTCATTCGATTACCTCGTCAGCGCGGGCGAGTAGCGTTGGCCACGTCTTTTCCCGCCGATGCAAAGATAAGACGTGGATGCACGGCATCGCAGACAAGTTTACGCAGTCTGCGCAAAGCAGACTGCTATGGCCGGGCATGACGAAAATGAGGAGCGTGCAGT